>JAUPKS010000291.1 GCA_030837315.1 Planctomycetota bacterium | reverse complement strand
TCAAAAACAGCAAGGAGATTGACATGAGTCGGAAGATGGTAACGGTTGACGGCTGTACCGCGTGTGCGCATGTGGTGCATGCCACGAATGAAATTATAACAATTTATCCTATAACGCCTTCTTCGCCCATTGCAGAGATCTGCGATGCAAAATCTGCAGCAGGGCAGCTGAATATATGGGGGTCGGTGCCGAAGGTAAGTCAGATGCAGTCTGAGGCTGGTGTTGCAGGGGCTGTTCATGGTTCTCTTACCACCGGCGCCCTGGCTACTACGATTTCAGCCTCGCAAGGGCTTCTTTTGATTATCCCTAATATGTACAAGATTGCGGGAGAGCTGATACCCACGGTCTTTCACATAACCGCCCGTTCCCTGGCATGTCAGGGGTTGTCTATCTTTGGAGATCATTCAGATGTCATGGCTGCACGCTCTACAGGTTTTGGTATGTTATGTTCTATGAACGTGCAGGAGGCAATGGACTTTGCCTTGATTGCACAGGCGGCGACCCTCGAATCCAGGATACCATTCATGCACTTCTTCGATGGATTCAGGACGTCTCACGAGGTACAGAAGATTGAGGAGGTTTCTTTTGATGATATGCGGGCAATGATCGATGATGAGCTTGTTATAGCCCATCGCAAGAGGGGGCTGACCCCTGACAATCCTTATATCCGCGGTACTTCTCAGAATCCCGATGTTTACTTCCAGGGAAGGGAAACTGTTAATAAATATTATGATGCAACTCCTGCTATTATGCAGAAGGCAATGGATACATTTGCGAAGGTTGTCGGCCGTCAGTACAAACTCTTTGATTACTGTGGTGCAACCAACGCCGAACGTGTTATTATCGTTATGGGTTCAGCCGGAGAAACGGTGTTCAATACCATCCGGGCACTCAATGCAAAGGGAGAAAAACTGGGACTTATTCAGATAAGGCTTTACCGGCCATTTGACATAGCCGCCTTTGCCGCCAGCTTACCTGCGAGTGTAAAGGCGATTGCTGTTCTTGACCGTACCAAGGAACCGGGCGCAATTGGTGAGCCTTTATATCTGGATGTCAGGACGGCCATTGGTGAAGCGATGGATAAAGGGCTGGCTCCATTCAAAGATTATCCCGTGGTTGTTGGGGGTCGTTATGGACTTGGTTCAAAGGATTTCACGCCGGCTATGGTAAAGTCCGTGTTTGATAATATCGCACAGAGCAAGCCCAAGAACCACTTTACTATTGGTATCAACGATGACGTTACCGGAACCAGCCTGAATTATGACGAATCCTTTACGATAGAAGGAAAAGAGGCATACCGGGCATTGTTTTATGGGTTGGGTGCGGATGGCACCGTTGGCGCTAATAAGAATACGATTAAGATTATTGGGGGTGAAACAGAAAACTATGCGCAGGGTTACTTCGTGTATGATTCAAAGAAGTCTGGTTCGACGACGGTATCCCACCTGCGATTTGGGAAAGATAAGATACTGAATCCATACCTTGTCTCAAAGGCAAATTTCATTGCCTGTCATAATCCTTCATTCCTTGAGAAATTCGACATGTTGTCCAATGCGGAGGAAGGAGCAACATTTCTCCTGACTACTTCAAAAAACAAGGATGAGATATGGGACAGCCTGCCCAGGGAAGTGCAGGAACAACTCATCTCCCGGAAGATGAAGTTCTTTATTATCGATGCCATTTCTCTTGCCGAAGAGATTGGGTTGGGCACAAGGATTAATACCATCATGCAGACGGCCTTCTTTGTTATTTCAGGGATTATTCCTGAAGAAGAAGCCATTGAGGCGATCAAGGCAGAGCTTAAAAAGACATACATCAAAAAGGGTGAGGATGTGGTTAAGATGAACTACGCTTCAGTGGACAAGGCGCTCCAGAATATTGTCGAGGTAAAGGTGCCCGGCAAGGTCACCAGCACGATCAGGATGCGACCACCGGTGCCTGAAGACGCACCTGAATTTGTTAAGAAGGTAACAGCAAGGATGATTGCCAATAAAGGGGATTCCCTGCCTGTTTCAGCCATGCCTGCTGACGGTACCTGGCCGACAGGAACAACCCAATATGAAAAGAGGAATATCGGGGTCTACATACCTGAGTGGGAGCCTGATGCCTGTATTCAGTGTGGCCAGTGCTCATTTGTCTGTCCTCATGCAACCATCCGGATAAAGGCGTATGACCCTGCATTGTTAAAGGATGCGCCGCGGGCTTTCAAGTCGGTTGATGCAACGGGCAAAGAAATGAAAGAGCTTAAGTTTACTGTCCAGGTAGCGCCTGAGGATTGCACCGGATGTGCTTCATGTGTATTCAATTGTCCTGGCCAGAAGAAGGATTCGCAGGGGAACAAGATACCCAACGTCAAGGCGATCAATATGAAGCCTCAGGAGCCGCTCCGTCATCAGGAGGCAGAGAATTATAAGTTTTTCCTCGATCTCCCCGAAACTGATCCTTCGAAGTTTAATGTTAATTCAGTGAAAGGGAGCCAGTTTGTAAAGCCGCTCATTGAGTATCACAGTGCCTGCGCAGGGTGTGGAGAAACCCCTTACATAAAGCTGCTTACCCAATTATTGGGTGACCGTTTGATTATTGCCAATGCCACAGGGTGTTCATCCATTTACGGAGGAAATTTACCGACAACGCCATATACTAAGAGGGCGGATGGCCGGGGACCCGCATGGTCGAACTCCCTCTTTGAAGATACCGCGGAATTTGGGCTTGGAATGCGGCAAACCGTGGATAAGTTTTACTCACAGGCAGTAGAATTACTGGACAAGCTGGTCAAGATGCCTGCGTATGCACATGAAAAAGAACTCTTTGAATCATTGAAAACGACAGATCAGTCTACACAGGAGGTAGTCGACAAGCAGAGGTTGCGTGTTGAGGAATTGAAAAAGAGGCTGGCAAAAGATACCTCGTCGGACGCAAAGAATCTCCTTTCGATGGCCGATTACCTTGTGAAGAAATCGGTATGGTCAATCGGTGGTGATGGATGGGGTTACGATATTGGATATGGCGGGGTTGACCACGTGCTGGCATCGGGTGAAAACATAAAGCTTCTGATTATGGATACCGAGGTTTATTCTAACACAGGTGGACAGATGTCCAAGGCAACGCCGCTTGGCGCGATTGCCCAGTTTGCTGCCGGCGGGAAGAGGACTCACAAAAAGAATATTGGTTTGATGATGACCACCTATGGCAAGGTATACGTTGCCCAGGTAGCATTTGGGGCAAATCTTGCCCAAACAGTCAGGGCATTTACGGAAGCCGTGGCATACAACGGGCCAGCGCTCATTGTCGCATATTCAGTTTGTATTGCACATGGCTTTGACATGAGCCGGGGGATCGAGCAGCAGAAAAAGGCCGTTGCAAGTGGTTATTGGCCACTCTATCGTTACAATCCGCAGCTCGAAGCAGAGGGAAAGAATCCTCTGGTCATTGACAGCAAGGACCCGTCAGTTTCTTTTGAAGAATATGCCTACAAAGAAAACCGCTATCGTGCACTGAAGGCAAGCAATCCGGAAGTAGCGGCAGCGCTCATGAAGCAGGCGGAAGTGGAAATTCTGAGGAGATGGAAACTGCTCAAGCACCAGGCAGCGTGGTCGCCTGTATGATGCAGTAAACCACAAAGTCACAAAGTGCACAAAGAAATTTGTAATAACAGTACAACTCTCCGCAGAGAACGACGAGGTTCCAGAGGAGCTGGGAGGTTGAGAGATTGTGAGGTGGGGAGATTTAGTTCATAACTTCCCATCTTCCCAATTTCTCGCCAATTTGTTTTTTTTCTCTACGTTTACTGTGTACTCTGGCAGTTAATATTCATCCAAATGATACCATTCCGCATTTTCAAGCCAATTTTGCGGTCGTGAAATGAAATTAAGGATGTTCTCCAGTATCCAATAATGCTTTTTTTCTTCCTCTGCTATCTGCAAAAAGAGTCCTTTTTGTGATAGATCATTCACTTCAGTGGCTTTTTCTGAGTAAAAGTCCTGGCTCTTTTTCTCGATTTGCTGAGCCTTTTTATATAATTCCTTTTGTGAGATATTCACACCGAAGGTATCTTTCGCTTCCTGCATCTCCACGAAAATATTTTTCACGTTTGATAGTATCTCCGTATGAGGCGCTTGAGCTTTTTCGTTCTTTTTCATCTTCTGTAAAATATCGTAATGCTTTACCTCAGCATCTGCCAGCATACCCAATATTTTCTTAAGCCCTGCGTTGTTAATCTTTTGAGCTGAATCACGGTAATAGTTCTCGCCGTCTTTTTCCATTTGCATTGCATAGTCATATATATTCATTTTGCAACCTCCTATTTTCGTTTGTACAGACTAACACAAGGAGAGATTCCAACTATTTAAAGAAGAGGTATTTTCTTGCAAAGGCAGTATGGTTAAATTAATTCTTCCATCTCAGACTTCGGTGCGCGCATCATGAGATTGCTTACCGCCTCTAAAGGATTTTTGTTTGTAAAGAGCACGGCATAGATTTCATTCGTGATGGGCATTTCCACGTTAAATTTACGAGAAAGCGCCACAACGGATTTTGTAGTCCATACACCTTCTGCAATCTGTTCCATCTCCTCCAGAATTTCTTGTAATTTTTTTCCTTTTCCAATCTGTTCGCCAACCCGGCGGTTTCTCCCATAAGGACTGATACAGGTCGTTATCAAGTCGCCCAAACCGGTAAGTCCAGAAAAGGTGCTTCTCTGCGCCCCCATAGCGATACCGAGACGGCTAATTTCTACCAGTCCACGGGAAATAAGGGCGGCCTTTGAATTGTCACCAAATTTCAGGCCGTCACATATGCCTGCGGCTATAGCGATCACATTTTTCATAGCAGCGCCCAACTCGACACCTGTCATATCGGGGTTTGTGTAGACCCGAAATCTGTCTGTGGTAAAAACTCCCTGGACAACTCTCGCCAGGTTACTATCTTTTGATGATGCAACAATGGTAGTGGGTAATCCACGTGCTACTTCTTCAGCATGACTTGGACCCAGGAGCAGAGAAGTGGGGTGCTTTCCCAACACGTTGGCAATAATCTCACTGGGCGTCATGAGCGTTTCGTTTTCAATCCCTTTGGTAACACTAACAATCGGTACCTCATGAGCAAAGATATCCTTAAATTTCACAAGTACAGAGCGCAGGTAAGGGGTAGGTGTTGCAGATACAACGAGTTGTGTGTCCCTTAAGTTATTTGAAATATCGGAAGTAATGCATATTCCAGAAGGTATCGGAATGCCTTTTAAAAATTTGATATTTTCTTTTTTTTCCTTTAAATATTCCACGTATGACGAGTTGGCACCCCACAGCGTAACTTCGTAGCCCTTTTTATGTAAAAGAATAGCAAGGGTGGTGCCCCATCCACCATTTCCAATAACTGCTATTTTTTTAATGAATAATTTTGAAGTCATGTATCACTGAGCGGTGTAAAAAACAGGGCTGGATTACTCCAGCCCTTGAAATGTCTCATAAAAACTGCAAATAAACTCGCATATTTTTATTTTGCAACCTGGTACGCCTCTATCGCATCAACGGATGTGCAGAACAGAGCCCTTTTACTGTTTTCCGGACTGCGTCTTTAACCCCCGTATCATTTGGCTGAGAAAGGGCTTTATCAATACACTCTGCTATTTTAACGACCTCTGCTTCTTTCATGCCTCTTGAAGTAACTGTGGGTGTTCCAATACGGATACCACTCGGTTCGTTTGTGCCCCTTTCATCGAAAGGAATAGTGTTTCTATTTAGGATAATATCTACGGTTTCCAATAATCCCTCGGCATCTTTCCCTGCAATACCCTTGTTGCGTAAATCGATGAGAAAAAGATGATTGTCCGTTCCACCAGATACAAGATTATATCCCCTCTTAACAAATTCCTGTGCCATTGCCTGTGCATTTTTTACTGTTTGAATCTGGCATCGTTTGAATTCTTCAGTCATCGCCTCTTTAAATGCGACCGCCTTTGCTGCGATGATGTGCATGAAAGGACCACCCTGAATTCCCGGGAAAACCAGCGAATCTACTTGTTTTGCGTACTTCGCTTTGCATAAGACTAAACCCCCTCTGGGTCCCCGCAGGGTTTTGTGGGTCGTCGTGGTAACAAAATCCGCATAGGGTACCGGACTGGGATGCGCGCCGCCAGCGACAAGTCCGGCGATATGGGCAATATCGGCCATAAAAAGTGCTCCAACCTCATCCGCAATTTTTCTGAATCGTGGAAAGTCGAGTATTCTGGGGTATGCACTTGCGCCAGCAATGATCATATGAGGTTTCGTTTTAAGGGCAATAGCCCGAACCTCGTCATAATCAATATATCCCGTATCTTTCTTTACGCCGTAATGAGTAATCTCATACAGCATACCTGAAAAGTTCTTTTTAAATCCGTGGGTAAGGTGGCCGCCGTGTGACAAATCCATTCCTAAAATACGATCTCCCGGTTTTAGCACGGCAAAACAAACGGCCATATTTGCTTGCGAACCTGCGTGTGGCTGTACGTTGGCGTGTTCTGCCCCAAAGATTTGTTTTGCCCGTTCAACTGCCAGCGTTTCTACGGTATCTACATTTTTACACCCCGCATACCATCGCCTTCCTGAATAACCTTCGGCGTATTTATTGGTCATAGAAGAGCCCTGGGCTTCCTGTACTGCTGGACTACAAATGTTTTCTGATGCAATCAGGTCGATAGTATTTTGTTGTCTTTCAGATTCCTCTTGTATGGCCTGCCAAACTTGAGGGTCATCGTTTTTTAGTCTAATCATCATTTTGCTCTATCCTTTAAAATAGGTTTTCTGTGGTGCCGCCTCTTGTAGTCGGCATTGAGGGGCTTAATTGCTCCCCATGCTATGAACGTGCTATTACAATCTTTAAAAAATTAATGAATTTTAACCATTCTCCATTTTAGATATGATTCCATAAACTCGTCAATTTCACCATCCAGTACGGCCTGTGTATTCCCTGTTTCTTTGCCGGTACGCAAATCCTTCACGAGGGAATAGGGTTGTAATACATACGACCGGATTTGATGACCCCATGCAATCTCTCCCTTCTCATCATATGCCGCAGAAAGTTCTTTCTCCTTTTCCTTTTCTTTTATCTGATACATTTTTGCTTTTAACATGCTCATGGCCATTCGTCTGTTCTGATGTTGTGAGCGTTCACTCTGGCATTGCACGACAATCCCCGTGGGGACATGGGTAATACGAACGGCGGATGATGTCTTGTTTACATGTTGTCCACCAGCCCCGGATGCACGGTAGGTGTCAACCCGCAACTCATTTTCGTCAATTTCAATTTCTTCTTCCTCTTCAATCTCCGGGAGTACATCGACTGCGGCAAACGATGTATGCCTCCGCGCATTTGCATCAAAGGGCGATATCCGAACTAACCGATGTACGCCGATTTCAGACTTTAAGTATCCGTAAACATAGTCACCCTTTACGAGTGCGGTGATTCTTTTGATGCCAGCCTCTTCGCCTGGTAATACATCGATAAGAGAGAGCGTGTATCCGCTTTTTTCAACCCAACGGCTGTACATGCGGAACAGCATAGATACCCAATCACATGACTCTGTTCCGCCAGCCCCTGCATAAATGCTCAAATAAGCACTACAATGGTCATGAGATTCTCCAAGCAATGTTCGCAATTCAAACTTCTCAAGCTTTTGCGTGAAGGACTTCATGTCTTTGACGACCTCGGCCTCTGCTTGTTCATCGTGTTCTTCTTCCGCAAGCAAAGATAAACACTCGATGTCATCCAATGTCTTTTGTAATTCCTGAAGGGGCAGGATGATTCCCTTCAGGGACTTTAGTTTTCTGATAGTTTCTTGTGCTTTATCCTTATTTTCCCAAAAGCTTGGTGAAGAGAATTGTTCTTCCAGGGTTGATCGCTCTTTTTCTTTATTTTCCAGGTCAAAGAGAGTCCCTCAAGTGGACTAAACGTTCTCGAAGGGTGGTTAATTCTTTTTCTATATTACTGATCATAATTACGATACCTTAATTAAATATAAGAAATCTCTATTTTAAGTTCTTTCAGTTGTTTGGGATACCCTGAAACACACAAAGCAATACCACTTGCAACGCGCAGGGTAAAATAACCAGTGGACTTCTGCGACAAACAGATTGCAATGCTTTTGTTGGGTAAAAAAGCCCGATTTAGCAATGGAGAAGTGAAATTATAAATCATAAAATATGTATATGTCAATATAGAATTTGGAATTGACTTGAATAAGAAATATTCTTATTATGTTTTTATGTATTTGTTTGATAACTTTATGAGACTTTTGATGACCTGTGATCGATGCCGCAGACTGTAGAAAATCTATGCTTAAC
>JAUPKS010000036.1 GCA_030837315.1 Planctomycetota bacterium | reverse complement strand
TTAGTATCTCTTAAACGGGGAAGCAAATGGGTCACCCAACAATACAACGGTACCAAATCATGAAGATTTACATCACAGGACGCAGAGAAATCCTTGCAAATCAGGAGTTTACAAGGGAAATTCTTTTATGAAACCACAGGGTATTCCCTTGTACGTTCTGTAGTTTCATCTCTTTGATCTTGTTTTTGCATGTGACGGGAGAAGGAGAGGGATAATTTACCTGCGGCTTTACTACCAGGATAAAGGTTGCACATATTTTGGCAGATTAAATTGCTGGATAAATTTTGCAGGAGTGTAATATCAAGCCATGTCTTTGCATAAATTTCAAGATCCTAAATTCGAAATTCAAATTTTAAGATTTTCACTTGACTTATCATAAATAAATATTAGCATCTTTGTAGTCTTATTCCGACAAAACTCATTTAGTTTTTAAGTGGTAAAATGCTATTAAAGCAGTTCAACAAAAAAAAAGATATCCATAATACCTTATTCGTTTCTCTTCTTATTTCGTACCTCCTCTTGTGTCTTACACTGGGAGGTTTTCATGAAGGCATCTTCAGTACCAACCATTGCGACCATGGACTACAGTCCGTATCCCATAATAATCACGATAATGCCGACAGCCTACTCGTTGGAATTTCAGATGATGTTTCTCAGCACGATGCAGAGACATGTCAAATCTGCCAGTGGCTGAAGACCCCTTCAACCGTAGTACAATTTTTAACATTAGATACACAATTCGATTTAGTCTGCATTAGTTCTCCGCGAAATTCCAATCCGATACTTCCATCTTTATCCATCCATAAATTTACCATCCGTCCACCGCCTACTTTTCCCTGTTTTTTTGTATAACCGAATAATTTTTGGCTATTAAGACACAAAGACACCAAGAAGAAGTATCAATGCTATCTAACACGCATCCCTTGTGTTTAATCAGTCGTTCGGTTACTTTCTAACCAGATCACAGAAATCGTGAATTATTGAGTTTCTCGTGTTTCTTGAATTTGTTAAATCTCCCCTCTAAACAGAGGGGGCGGGGGTGTGTTATGGCATTATATACACACCCCTTAATCCCCTCTTTCTAGAGGGAAATTACAAAAGATTGAAATTCCAAACGTTAAACTATTACCTAATCCTATCATTTCAAGGCGTTTTTGCAGGAGAATAGTATGAAACTGTTCAGTTGTGCACTGCTCGTGTGCATATTCTTCGTAGAAAGTTCCGTATCTTCTGTTTATAGTGAAGGAATACCGACAGCCAACAAAGATTCCCAAACGACGGATGTGGTAGAAGGAACAGAAGAAGGTGCAAAAGAAATCCGTATTAAAAAGGACGAATTTGAAGAGATCGTGGAACAACTTCAAGGGATGAAGGAGCTTCTTGTCAATATGAAACAGGACTATGATACCCGCTTTCAAGAAATGCAGGAAAAGATCGCCACCCTTGAGAAAGAAAAAGCAGAACTGAAAAAGACACAATTATCAGAAGAAGACAGGCAGGCCGTTGCTAAGGTGGATTCAGATATCTTAAAAGTCCCCATATCAGATGCGGAAGAAGAATCTATGCCTCCACAGTCAGACACACGTACAACCGCTCCTTTACCCTCCCAATCGGTGTCCCTTTCTTCGAAAGGGGAAACAACCAAGTCCGTGGTATCACCAACAGGTACAACCGCTACCAACCAAACCATGAGTCCAGAGCAATGGTCACCCACGCAACCTCTTACCTTATGGAGCCTGGGAAAAAGTTATATGAATATTTCCTTTGATGGATTGTTCTCGGCTGCGGCCTCAACTGCTCAAGATTTAGAAGAACTTGAGACAGGTGCACATGACCCAAACCAACGTGGCTTTACTCTACAACAATTGGAAACAGCCTTTGAGGGAGCAATAGACCCTTATTTCTACGGAAATGCCTTTATTGTTTACCAAATCGATAAAGATGGAGAATCCTTACTTGAGGTGGAAGAAGCATACCTGACCTCGATGTCACTTCCCATGAATCTACAGGTGAAGGCAGGTACCTTCTTTACAGAATTTGGCAGGTTTAACCCAACACATCCTCATACGTGGAACTTTGCAGACCAACCACTAATTAATGGCCGGTTTTTAGGTCCTGACGGATTGCGAAATCCCGGCGCACGAATCTCATGGATGGCCCCGACAGATATTTATACGGAACTATTCTTTACGGTACAGAATAGCCAGGGAGAAACTGCTCATAGTTTCAGAAACGAAGAGGCATTGTTTGGACGTGAGGCAGTTGAAACCCGCGTCCGAAGTATGGAAGACATGCTGTATACTCCCCGTATTGCAACTTCTTTTGAAGTAACGGATGAGACGACTGTTTTATTAGGTGCATCGGCAGCCTTTGGCCCTAATTCCACAGGAAGCGACAAAGACACGATCATTTATGGTCTTGATATGTTTTGGAAGTGGAAGTCTAAATTTGCAGAAGCTGGATACCCCTTTGTAACCTGGCAGACAGAGGTCATGGGCAGACGTTTCGAGGCGGGTGAAGATATCAATGCTGGCTTGTCTGATGAGATAATGGATAACTGCGGCACCTACTCTCAAATTGCCTGGGGATTTAAAAAACGGTGGATAGCCGGACTGCGCGGAGATTATGTGAATGGAGAGGAGGAAGCAGTGGACCCTCTTGGATTTGAACGCTGGCGAGTCTCACCAAATCTCACGTTTTATCCGTCGGAATTTTCAAAGATACGACTGCAGTATAACTATGATGACATCTTGGGAAGTGACAGTACAGAACATTCTGTATTCCTACAATTCGAATTTTTATTGGGTTCACACGGGGCGCATAAATTTTAAATACGGCTAACCACTGAGGTCACGAAGAAAGATGCTTTAAAGGGTGGCACGGACAAGCTTCTTTGTCCGTGTATATTTGGGACAATAATGGCTATTAGCTCAGGAGTGTTTTATGAAAATAAAATATCAATTATTCCTTTTTTTGTTGTTTGTAATAAGTTGTACCTCTACCGCCTATGCAAAATTACATATCGTTGCAGCAACCCCGGATCTGGGTGCCCTGGCGAGAGAAATTGGAAAAGACAAGGTTGAGGTAACCAGCCTTGCAAAACCAACAGAAGATTCCCACTTTGTGGATGCAAAACCCAGTTTCATCGTTAAACTTAACAAGGCAGACATGCTCATCGAAGGCGGTTTGCACCTGGAAATTGGCTGGCTGCCGAACTTGGTTCTTG
>JAUPKS010000290.1 GCA_030837315.1 Planctomycetota bacterium | reverse complement strand
TAGCAAATGCAAAGGCCAGTCTCAGCAGGAATGGCCGTATTAAATACAGGGCAACCACCGACTCAACAGGTGCTTTTGCTTTTAAAAAGGTAAAGGCGAATGAATATACCCTGAAGGTCACCAGGAAGGGTTACAAGGTATATAGACAACCCTATGAAATGAAGCAAAAGGACGTTACACCTCTGGAAATTACACTGAGCAAGAAGTAAAACTTCTCCGTGTTAGAAATTTTATAAGTTAGATGCTAAACCCAGTTCCGTACAAGGCTCCGCATAACGTTTTACGCACCGGCAACACGGACAAACAGGCTTAATCCATGCCACTCATCATGATCATTGCTTAAAGAATAAGGCTCTGAAGTCAGCTTGATCTTGTAGTTTTACTTTAAACGATTCTTCTGCTTTTATACCCTCAGACCTTCTTCTCTCGTGTTTTTTGTGCAGAAAGGTTAACACATTTGACTCCATCAGGCCGCCAGGATGGAGAAATAACGCCCGTGTGATGATAGCGTTCGATTAATGTTCCCCAGGTAACACAAAAATCCCCATAGCGATCGTTGATCTCGTCCATGGCACGCGTAGCTGCTTGTTTTATCCTATCGCTACGGAAGAGTGGTATCTGGGCAACGTTCCTTGTAAGATTGCAAACACTAATGCCTACCAGTCTGATGGGCTGTTGCAGCCGTATCGTATTGAGTATATCTTTTGCAACACGATAGATGTCTATGCTGTTATTCATATGCATTCCTGTGGTACTGCGTCTTGTAAAGGTATTGAAATCTGGGTAACGCAGGGTAATGGCCACCGTCCTGCCAGCATAACCACCGCGACGCAAACGCCGGCCGACCATCTCTGATAAATGGAGGATATGTCGCTCCAAAGTTTCCATATCACTCACATCCCTGTCGAGGGTCATGCTATGTCCAACAGACTTGGCATCTGGTTCTTGCTCAAGGGGTATGACAGGGCTGTCATCTATACCCTGCGCCATGAGCTTTAGCCGTTCCCCGATCACACCAAATTGGTTTCTTAATAACCGTATGGATGCCCGTCCCAGTTCACCGCAGGTCTTAATTCCCATGACAGACAGGCGCCTTTCAAGCTGTAAACCTATGCCACAGAGTTCTTTTACCGGTAAGTGTTCCAGTAATGTATCGACATCGTCCTGTCGTATGATAACAAGTCCATCTGGTTTTTTCATGTCGCTGCCAAGCTTTGCCAGGAGTTTGTTATGGGCAATGCCGATAGAGCAGGTCAATCGTCCCAGTCTTTTGTGAATATCCATCTTGATTTTTTGAGCAATGACCTCGGCGCTGCCAAAGAGAGAAATCGAACCGGTAATATCCAGAAATACTTCATCGATAGAATAGACTTCTACCATAGGGGTATATTGCCGGTATATTTCGACAAGCCGGCGACAGGTATCTGTATAGCGACCCGTGTCGCCTGCCACAAGGATAATATGCGGGCACAACCGTTTTGCTTCATATTTGGTCATACCCGTTTTGATCCCGTAGGCCCGTGCCTCGTAAGAGGCTGTAGTGACTACCGTCCTCTCGTTAGAGCCAATTACCGCGATGGGTTTTCCTCTCAGGGCAGGATTGATCTGTTGTTCCACCGAGGCAAAGAAGGCGTTCATGTCGATGTGCATAATAATCTTGTTCATTTTATATTCGTGGAGATGTTCTACCTTGGCTTCTTTATTCATGGGTTTTTACCACAGGTGTCATGGTTTGTAGCACTGTGAAATGAAGTCCTATCCCGCCGTTTCTATGGAACGGAGTGTCCATATCAGGGTATCCGTATTATAGGAGATGACAAAGAGGCTGGATCCGTCCGTAACGGTAAAATGGTGTATGCTGGCCTTTCCTAACCTCTCCGTCCAGACATACGTGATCTCCCGGACGCTGTATTTTCTGCCGCTCCATACGAACCAGACGGGCTTGAGTTTCTTGTTGTTATCGCCAAAAATAGCTCCCACCTTGATTGTTTCATGGATTTCCATAATCATAATTTTTTCCCCAAAATTATTTCTCTATATTGCCTTATCACCGCTGCAACCTTACCAATAATGTGCACATCAGCCTGTCCCTCTTTAATGATTATTGGTTTCATCGTTGGGTGCTCAGGTTTCAGTTGTATGGTGTTTCCTTTTTTGTAAAATCGCTTTACCGTAGCCTCGTTGCCGACAAGTGCAACCACGATCTCCCCATTATTAGCCACAGGTTGTGGCTTGACGAGGACAAGGTCTCCCTCCTGGATATGGGCATCAATCATGCTATCCCCCACTACCCGCAAGAAAAAGGTATCGTTGCTACGGCATAGTGTTTTATCCACGGAAAGGTATCCTTCAATATCCTCTATGACAGGATGGGGAATACCCGCCCGAACTTTTCCTACTATAGGCACAGACCTGCCTTCCGGGCTTCTTGCAGATACATCGACAATCTCAATAGCCCGTGGACTATGGAATTGTCTCTTGATGTATCCTTTGCGCTCCAGGATTTTTAGGTACTTTCTTACAACATTGGTACTGGAAAGTCCCATTCCATCCATAAGCTCCCGTACCGTTGGGGGATAGCCGCTTTCCTGAAAATATTCTTTCAGAAAGGTCAAAAAACCAGCCTGCTTTTTAGTTAGTGCCGAATTTACAGGTTTTGATCTATTGGTGCTCATGTGAGTCCCTATTATATTTCCATATGCTCTGCTTGTCAAGCTTCGACCGGTAATAAATTCATGGAGTTAAATCCAAAACCAAGGGTAGATTTTCATGGCAATAATAGAGTTGAGATGCGTGTTAGCGGCAATATGCTATGGCAGTTGAAAACCGGTGATTGTTTAATCAAAAAGCACGGGAACGAGAAAAAGGCTGCAAAGTCATTGGTTTGCATCGCAGAACTCATGAAAACTCACTTATGTAAGCAATGCCTCGGCGATGTGCATATCTTCCGGTGTGGTAATTTTAATATTTTCGTCGGTACCCGGCACAATATACACAGGATGGCCTGCCTTCTCGACCATTTGCGCATCATCGGTGAATTCCCTGTCCACATCCTTAAATTGATTGAATGCCTTCAGGATGAGTTCCCGTTTGAATCCTTGCGGTGTTTGGGCCATCCACAGATTGTTCCTGGGGACGGTCCGCTGGATGCATAAATCACTTCCTGCCTCTTTGACGGTAGCCTTCATGGGTGCAGCAAGGATAGCAGCGTGAGATTCTTTTACTTTATGTATGACGGCTTCGATGTGTTCTTTTCTGACGAGGGGTCTGACGATGTCGTGAATCAGTACGATTTCGACATCCGTTCCGGTTTCGCAAAGCCCATGATAGACACTATCCTGGCGTCGTTTGCCTCCGGCGATAATTTTTTTTACCTTACAGGCATCCAGGGCATCCTGCCATTGTTCACGAAGGGATATGATCTCTGCCGCACCGACAACAACAATGATTTCGCTGATTATCTCGATTTGAGAAAAACGTTCAATCGTGTGGAGAAATATGGGTTTTCCGTGAATTTGCAGGAAGGGTTTTTTGACAGACCCACCCATGCGTAATCCAAGACCGGCTCCAACTAAGACAACGGATACTTTCATTTTATATCCAGCAGTAAGTTACCACGGAGACGAAAAAAACGCAAAGGCTCGCAGACCTTTGCCAGTCTGTGTAGGGGGAGAAGCATTTTGCCTGCGCCAAACACATCACTCAATCTCATAAGCGTTACCTTAAAATAACGGATCAATTTAACCGTGTATTGAATAACGAATATCGAACAAGGAATTTCGAATTATGAGGTTTTCTTATCTTCCTTTTGTTTCGCAGTCTTTACGTTACGCTTGTTACAAAATCGAAATAAGCTCATTATTCTCATGGATCAGGGGTCCAAGCTTTGACGTCAGCTTTATGAGATTGGCTTTTACAATCATCAATAACCATATCCTTTTTTCACGCAACTCCTTAATACGAATAATTCTGACGGCAAGATCAAATATTCTCTTATCCTTCGACATTTTACTCTTACATGCTATAGTTGCTTCTTAAGTTAACGCTTATACCCCTAAACTCCCTAAACCACCCTAAACTCTTTCGTACGGATAGAAGAGCTTTTTGTACTCATCCTGCGCAAAGCGGTCTGTCATCCCCGCGATATAGTCACACACTGTTTGATAAAGACCGGCTACTTCTATCCATCGTTGATATTCAATGGGAAGTTGTTTGGGGTTTTTGATAAAGGCCATAAAAAGTTCTTCAAGAAATCGCTTTGCCTTGTCGGACATTCTGGCTACCCGATAATGCTGATAAACATTTTGAAAAAGGAATTCCTGCAGTCTCTTTTTTTGTTCAGACAACTCGGAAGAAAAAGCCACGATCAGACCAGGATGATCTCTGACATCCCGAACGGATTTTATACCTTCATGCTTAATCCTGGACATGGTGTTCTCAAGCAGGTCGGTGACCTCGATGTTAATCAAGGTTTTAATCGTTTGTGCGATTAATATATCGTGATCACGGATTACATATTTCTGCTTTACCTTTTTCTGAGTCTCCCGCCACAAGTCAACGGTTTGCAAAGCATCATCGGTAATAATGCCCGCCTTCAGGCTGTCATCCAGGTCATGATTATCATAGGCAATAGAATCTGCCTTATCCACAATCTGTGCCTCCAGCAGCGGCTGTTCGTTGGTACTATACTCGGTTGCTACAGAGGTATTGGTGTATGGGGATTTGTGTTTTACAATGGACTCCTTGAGTTCCCACGATAAATTCAGCCCTGGAAAGTCGGGATATTTTTGCTCAAGGATATCAACAACGCGCAGTCCATGAAGGTTATGCTCAAATCCCCCGTGTCCTTCCATGAGTTTTTTTAAAGCATCTTCACCCGAATGCCCAAAGGGTGTATGTCCTAAATCATGCGCAAGAGAAATAGCCTCTGCAATGTCCTCGTTGAGGTTCAATACCCGCGCAATACTTCGCGCGATTTGTGAAACCTCAATGGTATGGGTCAGGCGGGTCCGGTAATAATCTCCTTCATGATTTACAAAGACCTGAGTTTTATATTCCAGACGACGGAAGGCCGTAGAATGGATAATGCGATCCCGATCCCGCTGATAAACACTGCGATACTGATGTTCGTCCTCTGGATATTTCCTGCCCCGGGAATTATTACTTTTCATAGCATAGGGGGCAAGCTCCCGTTCTTCCCGCAGCTCGATTTCTTTTCTTGTTAGCATCGGATAAATAAAATATTTTATTTTTATTTGTGTCCATGTGTGCCAAATCGTGGCTAAATGGTTACAAATGTTTTTTGATTTCTTTATAAAGGTCTTCCAGAGATTGTGGAATAACCTTTACATCTGAAATGACCGGCATAAAGTTCGTGTCGCCATTCCAACGAGGTACAATATGGAGGTGGAAGTGACCAACAAGTCCTGCTCCGGCAGGCTTCCCTAAATTAACGCCAAGATTAAAACCATCAGGCTTCATCATGGTCACAAGAATATCTTTCAGGTCTCTTGTCAGTTTCATAATTTCCAGCATTTCATGATCGGTAAGGTCCGAAATATCTGGCTTGTGTTTGTTGGGTGCAATCATGAGATGCCCGCTGTTGTATGGATATTTGTTAAGGATGCAAAAACATTCTTTCCCCCGATAAACAACGAGATGCTTTTCATCCTGGTTATCCTGAAATGAATTACAGAGGAAACAGCCCGTCTCTTTTGGATGCTCTTGGATGTATGCGATACGCCACGGTGCCCACAGATTTTTCATCGTTCATAACCTGGAAAACCAGGACCAAAAAAATTTTATTATGGAATTCCTTAACATCAAGGACCTATCTGCATCCCGTACAGGTAGAGGCCGTGCAAGTTCCACAACCACCAGAACCACCACCAGAAGCACTGTCTCCACTTCCTCCCACAGACATCCCAAATACTGAAAATATCTTTTGGACGTTATCGCTTTGACAGGACGGGCAAAATAATTTTTTCCGTTCTGACGCACTCCGGAAATATTCATCAAATTTTGTGTCGCATTGATTACATTGGAAGTCATATATTGGCATAGTGAATTACCCCTGAATTTAATTTCTCGTAACATCGGAATGGAAAAAAACTACCATAGGGTGCAGGATTTTGTTCGGCATATCATGTATTACACAACGGTATTTTCTCACAAACCGCAAGGATTAACGCTGGATTCATGGCAGATACGTCATGGGATTAGCAGGCTTATCTTTTACGTAAATTTTGAAATTAATTTCTGGAGGTTTTCCGGTACTCGTAGAATTAATGTTTGCTATGGGCTGCCCCATCTCCACATTACTGCCTTCCCCCACAACGGGAATGCAATGACATTCGTATATGGTGCGTATACCCCCCTCGTGTTTAATCACAATGACAGACATACCATCACCCGTATCGGAAACTGCCTCAACGGCACCCTTTTTCGCTGCAACAATTTTTTGCTCCGATTGGGGCACGATACATATACCAGAATTTTTAGCCCCATTTCTCGTTTCGCCGAATTGAGAGACGATCTGTCCTTTTGCCGGCCAAATAAAACCGTGGGATGAGACACCACCCGTAACATGAGTTGCTGGAACATAACTTGAGCGCGATACAAATGACGGAGACGTGTATGGTTTTCCAGACGTGGGGATGATAAGCTTCTGTCCTACTTTCAGGTCTTTTGTATTTGTGATATGATTGGCCCGATGGATTGTATCTACGGACACTCCGTATTTTTTAGAAATGCTCCATAGCGTGTCCCCTTTTTTTACGATATAGGTTGTCTTTTCGCTTGGAACAGGGCGCTGAGACGCCGTACTCGACTTTTGGCCTTCAATGGATTTGATTTCACTTTCCAGTTGCGCCGGTACCTTTGATTTTTTCGGTTGTACCGCACAGCCGCCTATAAAAAAAGACAAAAACATAGTACCTGTAACGGTGAGGGTCGTTAAAGAATAATTTTTCATGGTATTTGATACGTGGTAACAGTTTGGTTTGCGCAAAATCAGATAATATAAGGGTGTAACTACCAGGATGATGCCTGAAATTTGTATAACGTAGTGCAATTTTATCAGCGCTTAAAAGCAAATTCAAGTGATAATAATGATTAATGGAGAGCGAAGAGGCTTTTCGCCCCGCAACCACAGCTTTGAAATTCCTTATCAATTAACTTGCATTGCAACGTGTGCTGTGATATAAAACCACAATTACAACAGTATTCATATAAGTTATCTACGAAACCGGTGAAAAGTACAACCTTTGTTATTGGAAATATCAAAATGATGCCTATAAGTTCTGTAAATATAGCTTACGAGAAGCTTCCATTAGTCGACCTTAGTGCACCGAGAGTCTTAAGTCGTAGGAATAGGGCGGGAAATATTCCATCGCCTGATAGCATTACACAGGACGCAGAGGATGCCGAAACGATTCTTGGGCTTGCGGGTTTATGTGCCGACCTATCACCGGGTAATATAATTGATGCCAGAGAAAAGTATATGATTGAAACACAACCGGATAAGGAAGAGGTCTCTTCTTTACAAATTCCCGATATCGGTATGGGGCAAAAAGGGGCAAGAAGACCACACTATGCACGTCTCTTGGTGTTTGCTCATGCTCTGGTCTTTCAAGCTGCCTGTTGCTTGCCCCTGAAGGTTATCGCTGCTAGTCTGGATGGTAATCCTGTTCCTGGTCGGATGCTGTTCAATAGACACTCGGAAGAACACGGGGGAAAATTGGTCTATGAGTTCCTGGGTAAAGGCGCAGAGATGGTTATAGATTTGAAACGCGGAGAAAGCTCGCGGGCACAGCGTCATATATTTCTTGAAATGTAAAGTGAAAGGGGAACCGTAGGACGGAAGAGCTAAAAAAAATCCCTGGGGATTCAACTCACCAGGGATTTTTTAGTTGTTTTAGGCCATCTGCAACGTTTTAAATCCACTCTTCGGACAATATATTGCCTTCCAGTCCAACAACGACCTGTTTGACTGGGATCTTGCGAGAAGCCTTTTCTGCCCCTTCTTTTGCGATTTGTGCCAATCCAAAACAGCACGGAACTTGCATGATCATAACGGTCAAGGTATTGATCTTTGCATTGTCGATCAATGACTTAATCTTTTCGATATAAACTTCTTGGTCAGAATCAAGCTTTGGACAGGCGATGCCAATGCTCTTTCCTTTCAGATAATCTTTATGAAAATCACCAAGTGCAAAAGCCGAACAATCTGCTGCCAGTAATACATCCTTCCCCTGAAAATAAGGCGCCTGCGGAGAAACCAAATGCATCTGTATTGGCCACTGTCTTAATTGAGAAGGGCGTTTTCCTGTCTCGCTGCCCTCTTGATTTGTCTTTTCACTAAAATCGATTGTTTTTGACCCTGGACATCCACTCATTTTGCAACCTCCTGTAAAAATTTTTCTTCCAATTCAACAATAAACCTTTCGTACTTTCTTGGTAGTTCATCGCCTACCGATGCGTCTGCTTCATTACATTTGCGGAATATTTCGCCGACTTGTGTCGTAGATAACTGACGGTCAATCCATGGATAAAGAATTTCATCTTCTTTTTTGATATGCTGCGTAAGTAAATCTCTGTAACCAAAAAGATGTTCCTTGATTTGGGCTTTATTCCCTTTTTCGGCACCTTCAACAACCTGTCTGATATGCGCTCTTCCCGTGTCGTGGTCTTTATACATGACCTGGATAACCTCTGCCTTTTCGTCGACGTATTTAAAGAGAATATCTTCTTCTTTCATATGATGGTATTTATCGGCATACGTACGAATAAAATCAACACACTTCAAGATCAGATCCTTATCCACCTTAATACTGCCTTCGATATACTCGACGATGGTTGGAATCAAAGCCAGGAGTCGTTTGATCAATACATGTTCCTCTACAAGCTTTTTAACCGGTGGTGAATAACTGATTTTTTTTGGGGCTGATTTTTTTGTCTTATCTACCACCGGCTTTGGAACATTCCTGCCAGGATAAATAGCCTTTTCTATCCTGTACATCAAGGTGGCTTCTTGTTCAGGGTCGAGATTGTGAATCCCGACAACATCCTTTAAAAGACAGCTTCCGACAGAACAGGGAACGCAACCGATACCATACTCATCGAGAATGCGACCCACTTCCGGACATGCGTCAATGATCTCCTTAATTTCTTTATTTAAAACATTCTCCAAAAACGCCCTCCTTCGATATGTGGTTTTTTTGTATTAATTAAATGAAAACTATACAAATACAAATTATAGCGAATTAAAGTAATTTATGTCAAGCCATAATCTGTTCACTACGCCTGGAAGAAATATCTTCTGTATTCAGTTGATTTTATAAACTTTTTCAACCTGAATAATGATAAGACTATTTATAGAAGTTTGTTGCTTCAGTTTCTTCAACTGGTCTCTTCAGGCAATCCTCGATCATTTCGACCTTGAAACGAACATCCCCGGCACTTAATGCCTTAACGACAACCTTCCAAGTCGTTTTTGCCTTTGGTGCAAGGCTTGCTAAAGGATCAAAGGTCACT
Organism: Planctomycetota bacterium; assembly: GCA_030837315.1. Lineage (GTDB taxonomy): Bacteria > Planctomycetota > Brocadiia > Brocadiales > Brocadiaceae > Brocadia. Next base: position 352 of record JAUPKS010000290.1, on the reverse strand, counting down.
GTCTTGGCATCTAATGTTCCCTTTGTTGGGCCAGAGGATGATACATATTGCATCGTATCTTCGAGTGTGCAGGTTATCCTAATGTTTGTGCTGTAGTCAGAGCCTTGGTTTGTCACGGCAATCTCGTATGTCTCATTGTCACCAATCTCTATGGGGTCTGTTACGTCAATTACTTCCAGTAAAATAGCCGCAATCCCGAGCACATTGGTTGTAATGGACGCAGATACGGGGTTAGCGCACGTAGCCTTGACAGTCGCAGTGTTTCTTACTTCACCAAGACCGTTATCCCTTAAAGTCACACTGACCTTCCTGGAATCCCGCGGCTGTAAAGTTCCCAAATTCCATATAATTG
>JAUPKS010000289.1 GCA_030837315.1 Planctomycetota bacterium | reverse complement strand
CTACAATGGAGTACACCCAGTTGTACGAGTTATTGACAATTCATACGAGAAGGGTGTAATGTTAAAGGCTCAACAGCGCCGTTTGTGTGAAATGGCGCCCTGTCGCTTGCAGGGGCTGAGAAAGTGGTTCATATCGATAGACCCTTTTCGTGCCAGGCAAATCTGCCCGTTTTTGGAATAATTTATTTTGACCGAGTGCCTAATATCTCTTGATAGTTTTCAGGAAAAAGAGATTTTAAAATTTCCGTTAATCCAAGTTTGTCTGATATAAATTGTATCAAAAAGATATTGCCGTACCCTTTTTAAACCATACAGGAACGGAATGGCTTGGTTTTATCCTTATTTTCGTTCCGTTTTGGACCGATATATGTCCTTCGTTGGCGGGGTTGCTTTTTTGTTTTATCCCAGTAACTTTCTACCTTATAGAGGTATATCCTACCTTTTATCTTCTGTTCTACAGTATATGCCATAGTACCAACCTATTAATAACTATTAAATGGCACTACTATACCTTATTTAGTGGCAATGTCAATGATTTGTAGCATAGTTATTAACCTTTTTCTCCAATTTAGGATGCATATCCACGGATAACATCGTCTTCTACTTCTGGAAGAAACCGGATGTTATGCGTCATTTCCTTTTTTCTATTCTTGCCTGAAGTTCTTCGAGAGTTAAAAGGTTTCCAGGAGCGGATTCATGAATTCTGAGTCTTCTATCCAATTCATCTCTATGGCTACGCGGAATGGGTACTACAGACTCATCCAAAGCTATGCTGTCCCAAATATCTTCAACTAATAGGATTTTTTCCTGCGCACTTAATTTGGCAATTTCAGGAATATCACTTATACGCACAGTTACCTCCTTTTTGTAAATCTTACTAACAACTTCTATCTTTATTTTATGCATTTTAGAGGAAGGAATCAAACTGATTTTTTTCTATACACAGCGTCATTAATCAGATACGAATATGTCGTTTTTTTCCAGCGCAGGTTAGAAAACTTATGCGGATGTGGAATAAATGAAATGGATAGGAACAACGTGATGTGTTTACCTGAACTTTTTAAGGAACTTTTCGCTATTTTTTTTGTGTGTGATGGCAAGAACGATGACCTCTTTTGGATGGATTCGATAATAAATTCTAAAAACACCGCTTCGCAGACGATAAAGTGGCGGGTCAAAGTTTGTCAGTTTTTTTATCCTGGTTTTATCAAACGGGAATGGAGATGTTTCTAAATAGATTTTTATATCAGTTGCGAGTTAGAGAGTTTTATCAACCTCAAGCTTTTCAATGTCTTTTTGAGCAGAGGGGCTGAATATAGCTTCAAACCTCTTTTGTTCCACGTCGTTTTTCCAGCTTTTTCATTATGGCATCAGCCGGAACCCCTCCATTAACCAGGTATTCCGTGTAAGCCTCTTCAATTCTCGTTTTGAAAACCGGATCATTTTCTATAAGATAATCGGTCAAATCTTCTTCTGTAATATGGTGAAGGATGGCAACTGGCTTACCATAAGCGGTAATTATTATGTCTTCATTTTCAGACTCTTTAAGGATGTCCATTGTACTGTGCTTCAGTTCTTTTATCCCCGCAAAACACATATTACCTCCCTTTGCATTCGACAATTAAATTTAAGGTTGCACAATAGTGTAACTATGAACAAGGTTGTATGTCAATGGCGAAAAAGAATCGGGGGACTTGGGGTCACCCATGAGAAGGCTTTTGTTAATCGAAAAGATTTTCCAGAGCAAATAATCGCAGATATTTTGCCTTATCAAATAAAAAAATGATAATGTCCAAAAACATTTATCCCAATGACCGCACCCATATTTTCAGGTTTTTTAGCCAGGTATGTTGTGTTGGATGAAAAGAAACCCAACGAATTTTTCAATAATTTTAATTGGGCCTTCGGCGACTAAATATTCCCCTCCCTTGACTTCGTCGTGAGCTCAGTCGAACGATGGGAGGGGCAAGGGGAGGGTGATTATCTTTTTCCTTCACCCCCACCTAACCTCCCCCATCAAGGGGGAGGAACTATTTGTTTGAAATTCCTATACATTCAATTAGGATACTAAAAAAACCACTTATACGGAAAGGAAGATATGCAAACAGCCAAAAAAGAGGTAAGCGAGCTTCTCAACCGGTTGCCCCAGGATTGTTCTTTAGAGAACATTCAGTATCACCTTTATGTCCTTCAGAAGATTGAACGTGGTCTAAAGGATGCTGAAGAAGGCCGGGTTTACACAAAGGCAGAAGTAGAAGAGATAATGGCAAAATGGCTCGCAAAGTAATTTGGTCGCATGAAGCTACTGCTGATCTTGAATCACTTGCTGATTATAGTGCGAGGGATTCTGCTTTTTATGCTTTGGCATTTGTGCAAGAAGCCGGGTAGTGTAGGCATCGCCTACCATTTTTTCTGGCGCATGTTGGATAATTTGTGCGGTTGGTAGCTAAATGAAATGGACGGGAATGGTTTGACATTGAACGGATTATTGTAATGGTGGGAGAATTTTTGTCTTACATCATGTTGGTAGGGTTGATGTGGCAGGCGGTGCCATGCCCTACGTGAAGATTGCGTGGATGAAAATATACAAACATGCCTAACTATCGAGAGGTAAGAATACCATTCGGGTTGTGTCAAGGCACCAAACCCAACAAATTCAAGGTGAAGACGGAATCTTGTAGATTGGACACAGAGGGAGCCTCCAGTATGCAAGCTTGAAATATTGAATAGCGTGCTATTTTTTGCTAAAATTAGTTAAAATAGGCAAAAATTAAGCCTAATAGAACAGATATAAGATGAGCTACAAAAGAGTTAAAATTATCAGAGCTTTAAAAGAATATGGTTTTGAGTTTCTAAGAGAAGGGAGTAACCATACCATTTTTACAAATGGAAAAGTTAATATTCCTGTAGGAAGACATACTGAATTTTCTCCCAAAACTACTCAATAAATAGCAAAAGAGGCCAATATATCTTGGTATGAATTTAAGTCTAAAATTAATTAAAAGAGAGAAACCATGAAAACATTTACTGTCGAAATAGAAAAAGATGAAAAGTTTTATATCGCCCAATGTTTAGAACATTCAAACTGCTTTACCCAAGGCAAAACTATTGAAGAAGCTATCCACAATATAAAAGAAGTCATGGAACTTATCCTTACTATTAAACACCCAAAATTAAACATTATCCTAAAAGATGAACTTGTTAACGCACTCTAAAAGAAAGGCAAGGGTAGGAGGGGGCTGAGAGTCGCATCTTAGCCGTGTAAGATAGACATCGCCTACCATTTGTTTTGGTTTTGTTTGGGTAATATGTGCGGATGTGGAATGGACGAAATGGACGGAATGATTTTGACATTGAACTGACGTTCAAGCCAACCTAGACAAAAGGTAGAAATTTCTCTAGTCTTGAATACAAATTAACACATAAAAAGGAGGTGGAAAATGTTAGAAAATATTTCAGCAGGACACATAGACCATAAAGCTAAGGGCTTAGATTCTTCTCAAACCAGGAAGGCTTTTGCTGAACCAAAATTAACCTTTGCCGAGCCGAAATTAATAAAACATGGTGATGCGACAGAAATCACTGCGGCTGGTTTCTTTGGTCAGTTTAGTCCTGGCAGTTCAAGGGGAGATTGGATAATAAATAGTATGCGGGCACGTGTCATTGCTAGGGCGATAGCCCGAATCAATCTCCAGGGTTTCGATTGCTTCGCGGAGTTTATACTGAGCAAAGCGAATGTACTCGCAATGACAACTTTTTTTGCGTTTACTATAGGTAAAAACTTCTTTACCCCCTCGTTTTTATGCGGACAAGTTTTCGAGGGTTTTTAACAACCTCCTTGATCCATCTCTGACTTCGTCGTGATGGTTCGACAGGCTCACCATGCACGGTGCTACATCCGGGATTGTAAAAGGATCAGACGAACGCTCAGTCGAACGCTCAGTCGAACGTAAGGGGGTGATAATATTACCATGAACATCTCCCGTACGCTTTCTTAAACAAAGTTGACGAAGAACATGGACAAATAAGTTTGTCCGTGCCACCCCTTATGCAATATGGGGAAAAATATGTTTCTGCGTTTTATGTCAAGCCCTAAGGGAGATGTGGTTGCGGCTGTGTTGCGTTATGTAATAAGGCAATTCTCATGATGGATGTTGTCAGGTGTTATTCTGTTTCTACGGTAAATGTCCTGGTTGCGTGTGAAGATACAGAGGTTAGCGAGAGGATAAATGATGCAATAAAAGATTATTTCTCCATGGCGGAGACAGAGACTTGTCAAAATAAGGATACCATAACGCTGAGATTTAAAAACCATGCCTGCCCTATGAAATTTCCTGAAACAGCCAGGGAACTTACATCCTCCCATAATCTGCGTGTTCTCAAGGACGGAAATACCGCGTATCTCATAAAATGATAAATTATCTGATAAAGAGGCAAAAGAGAAACTCGAGGGGCATGCATGGCTTCTTTACCAGGGGGATATTTTTCTGGAAAGAAACGTAGAACTAACAAAAACTTACACGATAACGTATTTTTTTCCCGCAAAACACTTATGATCATAGAGTTATATGTGGAAATACTTTTGAATGGACTACAAAGGCGCAGCTTTAGAGAAAACTCCTTACATAGAGAAATTCATCAGCAATTTTGAACG
>JAUPKS010000288.1 GCA_030837315.1 Planctomycetota bacterium | reverse complement strand
TTAAAAATCCAGCATATTATTCAATTGCCTGAATGCTGAGGGCGGATTGCTGATGGCGTTTGTACACCATACGGTATGGTAGCTTTTAAGGATAATTTTCATTGGAAAGATGTCAGACGTTGCCTATAATGATACCATCTATGCTAGGATGTACCGTTCCAACAATTGGAGGATTACCGAAAGGATTTTACTGGGCCAGGAAATGGGGGTGTGAATGTATTCAAATCTATGTGACATTGTCCCGCAGATGGAATGTAGCTGAGTTATCACCTGATGATGTGCTTAAATTTAAATCTGCCTGGAAAGATAGTCCTGTTAAAAAAGTGGTTGCGCATGTTCCTTATCTGGTAAATCTCGCTTCTCCGGATAAAAATCTTTGGCAAAAATCAAAAGACCGCCTCAGTGTTGAATTATCAAGGGCGAGACAATTTGGTGTGAACTTCCTGGTTCTCCATCCGGGCAGTTACGGAAATTCAAATAAAGAAGACGGAATGAAGAGAACCATCGAAGCCTTAAATTCCATTTCAAGCGAAAATAATGATAAAACAACCAAAATACTTTTAGAGACGATGGCGGGGCAGGGGACTATGATCGGTGCTACTTTTGAAGAAATTGCACACATCCTTGAAAAAGTCAGCGATTCGGAATTTTTTGGTGTTTGTTTCGACACAGCCCATGTCTTTGCGGCTGGATACGATATAAGAGATTATGGAGGCTATGAAACTGTTCTCAGGGAATTTGATACAGTAATTGGGCTTCATAAAATAAAAACTATCCATATAAATGATTCCAAAACAGATTTGGGATCCCGCAGTGACCGCCATGCTTTGATTGGAGAAGGGAAATTAGGGTTAAAGGTTTTTCATGCCATGGTAAGAGATACAAGATTCCGCAACATACCAAAGATCCTGGAAATACCGGAAAGTGACAAAAGAAGCGAAGAGAATTTAAGACTACTCAGGAAGTTGCAATTAATCCCTGGCCATCTTCCACAATCAAAAACCTTACAAAAACAACTTGTACGAAAGGATGAACAGCCTGACTGATTAGCCTGAAGAATATTGTAATAGGAAACATATTCAGAATCTTTGGAAAGGAATTGTATGTCAATATCTATTAAGGTGATGGAAGGAATAGCCGCTTCGTCCTGGGTTGTGAAGATCTTTGATGGTCGTTCTCAGTTTGTTTCTAAAGAGCAAGAAGTGTATGATTTTAGACTGGGGAACCCGAAGATAGAACCTCCATTAAAGTTTGCGGAGGAATTGAAGAAGGTTGCAGATAATCCCTTTCCAGGGATGCATGGCTATTCAGCTTTGGCAGGACATGTTCAGACACGAGAGGCAATCGCTAAAACACTGTCAAAAGAAAGAGGCCTCCCTTTCACTGCTCAACATGTGATTATGACCTCTGGTGGTGCTGGTGCATTAAATATTATTTTGAAAGCGATTTTGAATCCTGGTGATGAAGTCATTGTCTTGTCACCTCTCTATCTGGAATATCCCTATTATATTGATAACCACGGCGGAGTTTGTTGCCTGGTTGAAACAAATGCAGATTTTACGTTAAACATTAATAATTTAGCTGCAAAGATAACACCCCGTACGAAGGCAGTTATCGTAAACTCGCCGAATAACCCGACGGGGATGATTTACTCTGATGAAAGTTTGAAATCTATGGCAAGACTTCTTGGCGATAAAAATCGTCAGGTTGGAAATGATATTTTCTTGATTTATGATGCGGCTTATCAGGACATCGTCTACGACGGCAATAAGCTTCCTGATATCTTTAACATCTATTCGAACACCATTTTTGCGGCCTCGTATTCCAAACCGCTTTCGATTCCGGGGGAAAGGATAGGCTATGCAGCAATTCATCCTGCGATGAAAATTTCCGGGGAACTCATTGAAGCACTGATCTTTGCTAATCGCGTTCTTGGGTATCTGAGCGCCCCTGTCCTTATGCAGCACGTCATTACAAATCTTCAGGGTGTTTGCGTTGACAGGGCGGAATATCAGGAAAGAAGAGATATGTTTTGTAATGCCCTGCAGGATTTTGGTTATTCAGTTACACGACCAATGGGGGCTTATTATATCTTTCCAGAAACTCCCGGAGATGACCTTGTATTTACTCAAGAACTGGATAAAGAAGGAATATTGGTGCTTCCAGGGAAAAGTTTTGGAAGAAGTGGGTATATCAGAATTGCCTTCTGTGTTAAGAAAGAAACCATTAAAAAATCGCTCCCGGGGTTTAAGAAGGTAATGGATCGTTTTAGGTAAAATATTTTATCATGACAAGGATGTCTCCATGAATACGCCAGAGAAACCAACAGATCATGGGTCTATGCAAAAATTCGACTGGGGGCTTTATCCCCAGGCTGAGAATTTTTTGGTACAACATATCAATGCATTTTTGAAGAACAACGATTTTGCCTGCGATCTTTCTCTTCGCATGGAGCAAGAGACCTCAACACGGTTCCTTGACTGGATTGACCATGTTGTGCTGCCTGAGAATGGTGTTAGTGCGGAAGCCGTTAAGGATGCAGGTTTTCAGGAAATGGATCATTGTGAAGCACCAGCCGGCATGAGGGTCTTTATGCATCCGAAGACCATGTTGTTTCCTGTTTTACTCAGCCAGAAAAATATTGTTGAAATTGCATTAAAGCCGGAGAGGCTGGACCACTTTACTCAAATATTTGACCGAAATATTTCTATGGAAGGCCATAGGTACGGACCGTACTGGAAATCGATTGTTTCTATCCAGGATGGTTACATCCTCTCCGCAGTAGAAAGGAGGGGGTTTTGCGGTTTTCTTGTACCTGAAAAAACGAACGATATTCAGGAATACAGAAAAGCGCTGGAAATATTTTTTTGCAGGCAGCGGCATTTTGAAAATTCAGGGGAAGGTATGGATGCCACGCAAAAACTTGTGGAAACAATGTGCAAAAAGCTTTCACCGTCAAGGGTAACGGATGCCTTTTTCAGGGCAGAACGGGCGTACTGGGAAAGAAGAAACCGGGCAGGTCAAATACAAAAGGCCCGCCAGGACAGCTTGGGGATGGGGTGGGGAAATCACGACCATCATACGTACCGTTCGTCGCGGGAGAATTTTACCCGGTTAATAAAAATCTTTAAAACACTCGGGTTTATCTGCCGTGAGCAGTTTTTTGCCGGTGAGGAAGCGGGTTGGGGCGCCCAGATCCTTGAGCATCCGGAATGCAATATCGTACTGTTTACCGATATCGATCTCTTAAAAGAAGAAAGGGACGTGAATTTTACCCGATATAGGCTAAAGCAAACCACCCACAGGGGAACTGTCGGGCTGTGGGTGGAATTGCACGGAGAAAGCATCCTCCATGCCGGACTTCACCACCTTGCGGCACGATTCGATTTTGAAAAATTGCGCACCGACCTCAAACAGTCAAACATCAATACAATGACCCCCTTTTCCTATTTTGAATTTCTAAAACAGGCATTCACAGAAGGGGAAATGTGGCGTATGGACAAAGAACGTCTGGATAGGCTTTTGGAAAAAGGCTCAATAACTGAGGTTCAGCATGAGACGTTTCTCAAAATTGGAGCAATAGGGGGACACCTGGAAAATATCCAGAGAACACAGGGATTCAAAGGATTCAACCAGCATTCCGTGTCGGCTATTATCAAGGCCACAGACCCCAGAAAATACAAGGCTCAAGGGGAGTGAAGAATTTCAAAAATAAAATTAACCACAGAACCACAGAGGCGCGGAGAAAGACAGAAAGATATAAAAGATGCAGCACTCATTTTTTGTCTGACATGGTTCTTCTGGAGGCCATAATTGAAATATGAATGGGAGGCCCCAACCATTTTGCTCTTTGTGTAATATGATAGACATAGTTTGGAACAACTAACCTAACAGTACGTGGCATGTTCAAACATTATATTAATTTGACTCATTTGCCAAACAATATAGTGTCTGTCTCTATATATTCTTATATATTTACCCGCTTGGGGGAGGAATGACATGTTTGATAAACGTCTTATACGAACGATAAACAATGGACGATGCTTCGTTCTCGTTGGGTCAGGCCCGTCATGTGAGGTAGGTTACCCATCATGGCAAAGACTTGCCGAACTAACCTATGCAGAACTCACAAAGATAGGTCGCGTCTCAGACTTCAAATCGTATGAGAAATACCTTGCGGACAAGAAATATCCCGAACTCTTTCGGCAGGCGGAGCGTGATCTTGGCGACCGTATAGCCTTGATTAATTTGATAAAGTCTCTGTTAACTCCTCCCGCCAGGAACCAAGGCGTTCTTTACGAATGATCAGCAAATGGCCCTTTGCCTGCTACCTCACCACGAACTACGGTGATGAGATTGCGAGTTGTCTTGCCAACTTGAACGAGCATTTCACGGTCATCAGAAACCGCCAGGAAGACTTCTATCCCTGGCGTGATGGTGCCAGTCACCTAATTCAAAAGCTTCACTCCGATCTGAATCATCCAGCTGAGGTCGTTCTTACCTCAGCCGATTACCAACGTTTTTATGTAGAAGATTCGTGCCAGTATTTTCGCGATAAACTCCGCCAAGTTTTCGAAATGTTCGATGTCTTTCTAATAGGACATAGTTTATCTGACCCTGACATCGACTTTGTTCTACAACTTGCGCGTAAGACAGCGAGCCCTCAACATCCCATCTACATGGCTGCGGCTGATTTCACAAAGGCAGACGAGCAAGAGTATCTCGAGAAATATAACATTGTTCTTGTGCAATATTCTAATAACGATGGCAAACACTCAGAACTGAGACGCATGCTTAAGACCGCTGATCGATTTATAGTACCACGGCATCGTCTTAGAGAGAGAACAGAAACTGCGGTAAGGCCAAAAGAAGAGGTCGAAGCCGCGATTGCATTATTTCTTTACAGACGACTCCAGGGTGTACAGCCGACAAATTATCTGTCGCCGCTTGTTCTTGCGGGACTCCTTTCTGCGGGTGATGAAGGAATAGCTAAAGTAGATATTGCTTCCATGTCTGCCCTGAAGAATTTCACGAAAGGGGGAACGAATTTTGAAGAAGCTATCAGAGAGACAATGGATAATCTTATTCAGCAATGCTTAGTGTCAGATGTTGCCGAAAAGTTCACAATCACTAGAAGTGGCCGTGAGAAGTCCAAAGAATACCAGGCGATTAGGAATACGGAAAAGGACCAAGCGTATGGCCAATTCCGTCTTAACCTGACTAATAATTATATCGGCTTGACAAGCTTACAGTTGGAAAAATGTCAGAGGTTAGCCGAGGAGGTTATGGTGGCCAGTTTCGCAAATCGCGGATTGGCGATAGCGAATCAGGTATTTTCTGGCCAATCAGCAAGTCCCGGAGAACTATCTGATGTATTTGGGTGTGTCTCTGACAGAGCCGCAGAGATTGAGGACATGGGGCTCCGGGCTGCATTTGTCGAAGCAGTGCATCAATTCCTTGTGGAGCCAAGTACTCCACAACGGAAGTATCTTGCATCCGTCTCGCAAGGCTATTTCTTATATCATCTTCTTGGGCTTGATCCAAAATTTTGTCAAGTAAGACAAGACATATTCAAAAGAACCCTGTGGCTTTGTGATTCAAGCGTGATTCTTCCTCTTGTCGCCGACGGGTGCCATAACCATGACTATGCTGTTGAGCTTTTTCAGACGCTCGCTGCTGCAAACGCATTACTTTATACGACTCCGAAACTACTTCAAGAGGCTTGGGAGCATTTTGACTGGGCCTTGCGCTTCATGAAAACAACTGGCGCGGAATCGCAAGAATTTCTGCGTGCTGCATTGGTAAAAGGAAGTTACAAGCAGAACCTCTTTATTGACGGTTACATAAAGCTTAGTGCGGATGGGCTTGTTGGTGCGTTCAAAGACTATCTTGACATGATCCTTCCGCATGGAACAATTGACCAGTCTTCGTTTTATAAGAGTATTATCCAGGCTAGTATACGTATAAGTAACATTTCAGACTTAAAAGGATTTGTTCAAGTGGACTGGGCAGAGATTGAGGATGCCAAGGCCTAGATTCAAAGTGAGCGCGAGAAACGCGGAATATATCGTTCTTTGCTTCAAGTCGAATCTGAAGCTGAGGTATGGATTCTCGTAAAAAACTTGAGGTCCGGCAAATACTCGATAGACGGTTTGGAGAGTGTAGAAAGAGTCTATTTCGTTTCACAAAGCCGAATCATAGATCAGGTGTTTCAACAGGAAGCCGTCACAACGTGGACACCTGAGGCTTTATACAGATACTTTTCCGCCTTACCAGGCAGGCAAACAGACCCAGACTTGCTTCAGCAATGCATGCTTCACGAATACTATTATGCCGGGATCTCGTTCATCGACAAAGACCGCTACGTTCGCTTTTTCGGCCCTAGCATTGATGCAGCCAAGGCGTCTTACGAGAAAGAAAGGATTAATTATATCAACGAACTTGAGGATACATATACCAGAAATATTGATGATGTCTTTGACAAGACTCCAGACCTCGAGAAGCCATTCTTCGTTGCACAAATGGGTTGGAGACGGGCAGAAGCATCTCAACAGAGAGAAGAGTTGGCGAGACATCGCGCATTAGAGGCAGAGGCAAAGGTCAAGCAACTCGAATCTGAAAAAGACAAGGCCTGGAAAACCCGAGAAAAGAGGAGACTGGAACAAGAGGCTGCAAGGCTACGAAATCTGCAAGATTCTAAACATATTCGTAAGCGTCTGAAACAGGCCAAGAAGCGCAAAAAGAAAAAGAAGAAATAGTATGATGAATGCGGGCTAATTAGGGACAGGCGCTAGGTCTAAGGGGTCAAACTTTTAATTGAGCGTGCCCAGCGAAGTGTAGAGCCTACGAACGGATGCGAGTCCCGTCATGGTAAAAGCCGGAAGCCATGTAGCTTGGATGGCAGGGGGTGATGGAAACGATACCTTAAGGATGAACTTCTGAGAGAAGCCTATCGACGGGCAAAGGCCAACGATGGTGCACCAGGAATCGATGAGAAGTGTTGTAGGCTGGCTGATATATTTCATGCGTTCGTCTTTCAGCTTTACGTTAAAGTGGAGAAATGGGAGAGTATTTTATTGACTTTCTCTATCGATTGATGTAGCGTAATACCATAACAATATCGATGGAGGTTAAATATGAAATCTGTAACAATTTCTCCCAAATTCCAGATCGTTATACCACGTGAAATCAGAAAAAAACTCCAACTTTCTCCCGGTCAAAAGATACAGGTCATCGTCTTCGGCAACCGCATTGAATTAATACCCGAACAAAAGATAAAAAAAATGCGTGGTTTCCTTAAAGGAATTAACACTCATTTTGAACGTGAAGAAGATAGATTATGAATCTGGTTGATACTTCTGGCTGGCTTGAATATTTTGCCGACGATCCCAACGCAGATACTTTTTCAATTCCACTCAACGATACCGCCAATTTGCTTGTTCCCAGTATTTGCATCTATGAAGTTTTCAAGGTCGTCTTGCGTGAAAGAGGAGAAGAAGAAGCGCTACAGGCTGTTGCTTTAATGAAACAGGGTATCGTTGTGGAGCTAACCTCTGAAATAGCTATAATAGCTGCAAAAGTTAGCACGGATCTCAAAATTCCAATGGCAGATAGTATAATTCTTGCTACTGCTCGTGTATACGAAGCTGTTATCTGGACTGAAGACGCCGATTTTAAAGGAATTAATGGAGTTAAATATTTTCCTAAAAAACAAAAAACGAAATACAAGACATAAACAAATTTCTTTCCTTTCGCCTAAATCATGCAAGAATATGAGTCACACAGTTTGGTTTGTGTTTAAGCATGTCGAATTTAGGGTTTTTGTATTATTTTTTAAATTTCAAATCACAAAGTTTAACTTAGAAGAAGCCAATAAAAAATCATATGATCCGCAGTACTGATCCCAGCATAATACGTCCTTACCTGAAAGATGCCTCTAACCTCACTGGTGGCTATGCAGATGAGGTGGTTTTTCCTGAAGACGAAAATGACGTTGTTCTGGTGCTGGATGAGGCATGTCGTACCAGGACACCGGTAACGATTGCAGGAAATGGAACGGGTCTTGTCGGGGGGCGGATACCATTTGGT
>JAUPKS010000287.1 GCA_030837315.1 Planctomycetota bacterium | reverse complement strand
ACAAATCCCTTGCTCCCGTAGTGATTATCGCCGTATACGTGGTAGAATCGAACAGATTATTTGACGGTATAAATGTGGCAGTTGTATCACTGTAAGAAACCGTTCCGCTGATGTTATCCTTGCCATCGCTTATGGTAAAAGTGTTTGTATTAATGGTTGACAACTGCATCGCCTCACTGAACGTAACAGCGATAGCACTGGTAATTGCCACGCCAGTTGCCTCATTGACTGGATTCGTAGCGATGATTATCGGCAGGGTAGTGTCAACAGTCGAAAAACTCCATGTGTAATCCGCAGCCAATGCATTACCTGCTGAATCCTTCACTCCTGTGGTAATCCTCGCCGTATATGTAGTGGAATCAGACAGGTTACTTGATGGGACAAACGTTGCTGTTGTACCACTATAAGAAACTGTTCCGTTACTATTGCCGTTACTATTGCTCACAGTAAAGGTATTTGTGTTAATAGTAGAAGTCTGCATCGACTCACTGAACGTGGCGTTGATGCTACTGCTTATTGCCACGCCAGCAGCGCCATTGGCAGGATTCGTAGAACTTACTGTTGGTGGATCGGCATCCCCTGTTGTCGTAAAGCTCCAGATGTAGTCATTGTCCAGAGTTGTTCCTGCGTGATTTGCCGCTTGAGCCCTCGTTGTAATCCTGGCCGTATAGGTAGTATTGTAATCCAAATTTGTCAATGGGGTAAAAGTAGCAGTTTCGGCATGGGTAGTTACTGAACCGGCCACTCCACCGCCCTCTTTGCTTAACTTAAAGGTGTCCGTGGTAAGGGTAGAACCATTCATCAACATGGAAAAGGTTGCAGATACAAACGTGTTGACAGCTACATCCATAGCACCCATGGATGGGCTTGTGGAGTTTATGGTGAGGATTACTCTTGGAGGGGGAGGTGGAGGTATTGGTGGTGTCAAATCCGCAATCGTATTGCCAAAAAGATCGTCGGGGGTGGCGCCATACCAGGTGACATAGATGCGCTCGTTGGACATACTATTAACCCTGGCGCCATAAATATCATCAGCAGTAGTATTAATTGGCCCCTGCTCAACGCCCCACGTGGTCATTCTATCAGTGGATTTTTTCCAATAGACGTTACCAGTATTAGCCGTGCCTGAGGTGGTTCGAGCACTATAAACCGCATATATATCGCCAGTATTTTCATCAAAAGAAATTTTAGCACCAGTAATGCCTTTCGTATCATTGAACAAAACATCTGTCATAGAGATCCACGTATCGCCCGAATAGACTGTCGTCCGAATATCATCAGCCGTGCCTAACGTGGCAATATCCGCAGCATAGACAAGGTATATTCTGCCGGTTGCTTTATCAACGGTTGTGCCAAAAGCACCGTCATAGGTGGTATTGTCTGTAGCGCTGGTATCAATATTTGTCCAGCTAGCATCCCAAGCACTGCCGTTAAACACCTTTGACTGGACATCATCGGCTGAAATATCCCATCGTATAGCCATAATGTTTCCACCTGAAAGCGGCATCAGGATGAGAAAATCATCGGCAAGATCAAAAGGATTCGTACCGGCCTCGGTCCAGGTGGTTCCATCGGTGCTTTTAATAACAAAAGAATCTGTTCCATCTTGTATTCCCATATAGAGAATACCGTCTGTCCCTTTGGTAATGGATGGAAGGTTCGCTCCCGAAGTGAAACTGCCGCCCTGACTGGCTCCGGACGCATTCACCGTAGTGGTTAGTGTATTACCGCTGGTATCAAGACGTGTGTACCAGAGATCATCGTTACCGGAGTCAAAGGTTACAATATGAATATATGTGCCCGTGTTGTCTCCAGAGGTCCATTGATCATACCAAACCCCGAGACCCAGACAGTCTGTTTGGCTATCGACTGTCACCGCCGTTTCCCAACTTGTTCCACCATTGATAGTTTTGCTATAAACACAGGCGCCGGTGGAATCTATATAAAACGCATATCCGTTTTGGTCGGAAATAAAGACCGCTGTTGGTGAGCTGCCATTATGCGTAGTAGTGGTTGTGCTTATCGTGCTATCAACCGTCACTTCCGCCGCCCGGAGCATTCGGCACATAATAAGCAAGAAACAGACAAAGAAGAAAACTAAGAAGATATGATGCCGTCGGCACATTTTTATCTTTTCTGTCATCTATTTTTTCCTTGTAAAATCTGTTCTATCAACAAATTTTCAATTTGAGTGAATGCTCACAGGAGGTTTTGCCGGTAATTCATAATCATGATTAAAAAAAATTGTTCATCTCAACAAATCTCCTCACATCATTTTCAAAGATGTTACGTTCTGTCTTTCCCATTGAGGTAATAAAGTTTTTAATCCGGTAATACGGCATCAGGATGAGCATCCGTAAGAAATTGACCATGGAGAAATTGGCCTTAAATACAGGCGTTGTTTTAAAAAATCCGAATGCACTGCATTGGAAAATATTGTACATTGTTAGCATGCATTGTCAAGCTTACAAACAAATAGAGCAATCGGTAACTTTATCTTTTATTTGTGAAATGGCCGTCACAAACATTGAATGGTTATTACCTCAAATATTTTATAAATACCCGCTTACTCTAAATAATTTAAAGTTTTGTTAAATGCAACCGATATATTTAAGTTATGTATCATTGTTTTAACCAAATATAGACAGAAAATCATTAGGGAACATATTCATAATATCATAGGTACTAAATCAATATCCTACAACAGCGTCTTACGGTCTAAATACTTCTTTTTTCAGTGAGTATTTTCGAACCACGAAAAGCACAAGGAGAAGAATTTAGACTTTTTTGTGTCCCTTATGTCTTTGTGGTTAAATTCATTTTGATTGCGACGCCGTTGCGCTATGTTATTTGCAGCTTTGCAATAAACGAATAGCCCTATGGGTACGGAACCATGAAGTTTCTAATCATAGACGACAACCATGCAGATCAAGAACTTATCGTTTAAACATTAAAAAAAAATTCCGCGCTTCCGAATTTGCAAAAGTAACTAATCACAAGGATTTGGATGAGGCAATTACTCGATGCGATAATGACGCGGTAATCATCGAATATTGTCTTGATTGGGCAGTCTGAGCAATTTTATTCTCAGAAAACATTTATACCGCCTGCCTGCAACGATAAAGGCAGGCATTAAGAAAGTCGTGCTTCTTAAAATGTATGATGAAACCAACCAAAAATATCATTCTCTGATGAACAATGCCAGCGAGGCGATCTTTATTTTTGATACCGAAGGAAATCTGCTGGAAGTGAGTCGGAAAACAGAAAACCTTACCGGCTATACGAAAGACGAACTGACTCATTTGAATATCGATCAGCTTTTCCCAAAAGAAGAGATTGATAAAGTTATTACAACCTTTAAAGAAGGAATCCAAAAGAGATCGTGGACACTAAAGAATATCCCTATACAGAAAAAAGACGGCAGAAATATTTCCGTTGATATAACGGGAAGCACTCTTGAATATTCAGGCAAGAAGAATATGCTGGCAATAGTCAGAGATATCACTGATCGCAAACGTTTCGAACAATGCTGTGGAGTGCATGCCGCAACACGCATACTGGCTGAGTCGACCTTACTCAGCGAAACTATTCCAAAAATCCTCCAAGCCATCTGTGATAATCTGGATTGGGAGTTTGGCGAGTTCTGGATTATGGAGAGCAATGCCAACGTGCTGCGTTTGGTAGAAATCTGGCATAAGCCTTCGGTGAATGTTCCCGAGTTTGACGCTATGAATAGACAAATCGACATTTCGTCTGGTATTGGATTACTTGGCAGAGTTTTTGCTTACAAAAAACCTATCTGGATTGCCGATGTTGTTTGCGACACAAGCTTTCACCGTGCTCAAATCGCTGTTCAAGAGGATTTGCATGGGGCTTTGGGTTTTCCCATTATAGTCGAAAATGAAATACTGGGTGTCTTCGTGTTTCTTAGACACAAGACACAACCAACCGATGACAATCAGCTCATGATATTAGATTCCGTTGGTGGCCACATCGGTCAATTCATCAAGAGAAAACAAGCAGAAACGGCACTACACCAGGCATACAATGAATTAGACTATCAGAGCAAGGAACGCACCGACACCCTGGCACAAGTCAACGAAGTCTTAAAAAATAAAATCATCGAACACAACATAATAGTAGATGAGGTATTGCAGGAGAATCAGGGGCAATTCACTCAATTGGCAGAAAAGGTGCGACTGATCCCCTGGGAAGCAGACGCCAGGACATGGAAATTCACTTATATCGGTCCCCAAGCTGTGGAGATTCTAGGATATCCATTAAAAGACTGGTATACTGTCAATTTCAGGATAGAGCATATTCACCCGGAAGACCGAGAACAGACAGTTAAGTATTGTGAAACCTGTAACGAACACTCTGAAAATTACGAAACTGAATACCGGATGCTCTCGGCAGACGGGCAAATCGTATGGATCCATGACATGATCACTGTCATTCAGGATGAGAATGGATTAAAGTCATTACGTGGATTTATGATAGACATCACTGAGCGCAAGCGTATAGAAGGCGAACTCAAGATACTTTACGATTCTTTAGAAAAGCGTGTTGAAGAACGAACGAGGGCGCTGGCAAACACAAACGAAGAATTACAAATAAAAATTGCTGAACGCAAGAAGGCCGAGGAAGCGCTGTATGCGAGTGAAGCTCGATATCGCGGCCTCTTTGAAAATTCTCCTGTTTCCCTTTGGGAAGAGGATGCTTCTGAGGTTAAAACTCACATTAATAGTTTGCGAGAGGCAGGAATCAAAGATTTCAAGATATATTTTGAAAATCATCCGGAAGAGGTTTATACATGTGCAGCCATGGTAAAGATCATCGATGTAAACAAGGCTACCTTGAAGCTGTACGAGGCCACAAGCAAAGAGCAGCTTCTGTGCAGTTTGACGCAGTCATTTGACAAAGAATCATTCGATGTGTACAGAAAAGCACTTATTGCTCTGGCTGAAGGTCATACTTTATTCGAAGCAGAAGCAACGACTCGGACACTTTCTGGCAAAAATAACCATGTGTGCCTGAGCTTATCGGTAGCGCCAGGATTCGAACAAACATGGGCAAAAATATTTCTTTCCCTGACAGACATCACCGCACGCAAGCAGACCGAGGAGGCGCTCAAACGCAGAATAGACTTTGAAAAGACCATGGCCAGTATCTCCACAAAATTTATTATTCTTTCAGACTTTAACAATGCCATATTCAAATCATTGGCCGATGCCGGTCAGTTGAGTAAAGCGAGCAGAGCCTACCTCTTTCAGTTCCGCGATAGCGGTAACATCATGGGCATCACGCATGAATGGTGCAACGAAGGTGTCAAGCCTGAATTTGAGCATCTCCAGAATCTTCAATCTACAATGTTTCCCTGGCTGATGTTAAACTTACTTGCTGGCAATATAATTCACATTGCAGATGTTTCAAAAATGTCTTCTGATGCTTCTGCTGAAAAGGAGGCGTTTGAGAGGGAGAATATCAAGGCAATATTAATCCTGCCCGTATATGCAGAAAATGAATTGGCAGGTTTTATTGGTTTTGACAATGTGGTTACTACCGGAGCATGGCAGGAGGAAGATGTTGCGCGGTTACGCATCATGGCAGAAATCATTGGAAATGCAATTGCGAGGAAAAGAGCTGAGGCTCTTATTACCCACATGGCATACCACGATTCGCTCACCAACTTACCTAACCGCAATTTATTTTATGACCGATTGCAGGTAGCGCTAGTTCAGGCAAAGCGTAATGAAAGAATTGTTGTTGTTATGACCCTTGATCTGGATAACTTTAAAACGATTAATGACACTCTCGGACATCACGTTGGCGACTTGCTACTAAAGGCAGTCGCCGAAATAATGACAAACTGTATACGCGAATGCGATACAGTTGCCCGAACGGGTGGTGACGAGTTTACTATTATTCTCCCTGAAATTAGCCACCCACTCAATGCAGCTATTGTTGCAAACAAAATCCTTTATGCGCTGTCCCATCCATTTTTGCTAGAAGGTCACAATATTCAGACCACAATCAGCATCGGTATCAGCCTGTATCCCCTCGATGCACATGACATAGAAAACCTGATCAAAAAGGCCGATGTCGCAATGTATCAAGCAAAGGAACAAGGCAAAAACACCTACCGTTTCAGCAAGCCCGATTTGAATACCCATGTTTAAACAACGTTTGACAACCACGGCATATTTACCTATGATTATAGGGCGTGTATCTTTTAACATTTAGTCTCTCCAACTCATTATATCTGAATTTGAAAGATATTCTTTTCCGTATTCCTGCAGGAATAATTCACCCTATAAATTCTACTGCCACCACCTAATCCTATGTCAAAATTCCAGAATATTTTCCACCCAGAGAAATTCAACCTGATATTATATTACACAATTACCAGTTTTACAGTTACCGCTATT
The DNA here is from genome assembly GCA_030837315.1 of Planctomycetota bacterium. Taxonomy (GTDB): domain Bacteria; phylum Planctomycetota; class Brocadiia; order Brocadiales; family Brocadiaceae; genus Brocadia. Next base: position 4,884 of record JAUPKS010000287.1, on the reverse strand, counting down.
TTGAGCCTTGTAGTCGGATGGATATTCCCCCGCATGGAGAGTCAGGAATTAATCAAACGAAGCGAGAAATACGCACAATACTTTATTGTCCATCTGAACTACGAGATTTATAAAGATTTTGTCTTCCCTACTCTGAAAAGGAACAAGCACATTGATCTTGAAAATAATCGTGAACAATTTAAAAAGTTAGATAAAGTCGTTCGGGAAAATATGTATGGATTAAATATAAAAAAGTTGTATTTATACGATTTAGAGGGCCACATCAGTTACAGTACAGTACCTGAGCATGTCGGTTTTACCCTTAATCGGGGCGTAAACAAAAAGCTAGATTCCGCCATCAGCGGAGAACCTGCATCAGCATTAGTGCTTGCTGGCACAACCGACTCGAAAGGAGTTCATGCGGTAGAAACTTTGCTTGAGAGTTATTATCCTTTCTATGAAATGAAAAAAGACGGATCAAATAAAGTTCAGGTAGGAGTATTAGAGATCTACCAGGATATGTCGGGATTAAAAAGACAAATGACCAAGGCGCGAAGTAAGGCAATTGTCATGACAGGTTCAGCGATGGGGGTTTTGTTTTTAGTCCTCTTCCTTGTAGTTAAGAAGGCTGCAAGAATTATCAACGTAAGAACGAAACAACTGATTGATGCACGCAACACCTTAGAGCTTAAGGTAGAGGAAAGGACGCAGGAAATTCGTGAAGCGTATAAAAAATTACAGCATACCCAGCGCAAATTAATACAATCCGAAAAATTAGCGAGTATTGGAACATTAGTCGCTGGACTGGCTCACGAGATCAACAATCCATTGGCTTCAGTAGCCAGTTGTGCTGAGGGTTTAATCGAACGCCTTAAAACGATATTGTATAGCAAGACACAAAAGAGGAATCAGGGAGCAGTGACCGGGAATGGGGAACTAGTGGCGAATTCCCCGGCACCTGACAGCCGGTTCCCGACCCCTTCAGCGGAGTTGGATGTATTTGCTGAATATCTGAAGATTATCTGTAATGAAACCTATCGGTGCAAATCAATTATCTCGAATCTTCTTAATTTCTCGAGACAGTCAGAGCCAAATTTTGAACAAGTCGATGTCAACAGCATTATTCATGCTACGCTCTCCGTTGTCCAGTATCAGTCTCAGCCAAGGAGTCAAAATATCAAACTTAACCTTTCCAATGAACCCTGTTTTGTAATTGGAGATCCACAACAGTTAAAACAGGTCTTCCTGAATTTGATTATTAATTCACTTTATGCGACTGAGGGTGGTGGTGATATTTCTATCTCAACCTCCATAAAACAAATGGTCGTACAAATACTTTTTACGGATTACGGTGCTGGGATCGAGCCGGAACACCTTGAGAAAATATTCGATCCGTTCTTTACTACAAAACCGACGGGAAAGGGTACCGGACTCGGCCTGGCTATATGTTATGGCATTATAGATGTCCATAATGGGAGGATTGAAGCCTTTAGTGAAGGGTCTGGTAAAGGTGCAAGCTTTATGATAACCTTGCCGTTAGTAACGAAGTAGAGACAAAGCATTTGCTCGCATAAATCAGGAATGTATCCATGTTAACTCCCGCAAATGCCTCGCTCTGCACTATACAAAAATATTATGAGAAAAAAACCAAACATCTTGCTTACAGACGACGAAGATACTTTCCGGAATATTATGGCAAAGGAACTCACCCGAATGGGATATAATGTGGTAAGCTGCGCTAGCGGGTCAGAAACCATAAATACCTTGCACGAACGGGATTTTGATGTAGTCATACTGGATATGAATATGCCTGTAATGGGTGGAATTGAAACTTTAAAAAGGGTGAAGGAAATGGAGCCTACAACCGAGGTAATTGTCTTGACAGGTCAAGGTTCTATAGAAAGTGCCGTTCAAGCTATAAAGTCAGGGGCCTATGATTACCTTACAAAACCATGCCGTTTGAGCGAACTGGACGCATTATTACAAAAGGCGCTGGAAAAACGGCAGTTAAACAGAGAAAATGCACATCTCCGGAGATTGGTAAAAGGTATTGGGAAAACCCCTGTGCTGATTGGTAACAGCATGGCAATGAATACTTTATATAAAATGATAGATAAGGTGGCTCCATCTGATTCCATCATATTGCTCCAGGGGGAGAGTGGCACTGGCAAAGAAATCGTCGCCCAGACAATTCATCAGTGCAGTACAAGGGCAAGCAGGCCTTTTGTTGTGGTTAATTGTGCTACGTTGCAGGAAACCTTATTGGAAAGCGAACTCTTCGGTCATATTAAGGGTGCATTTACCGGTGCCACAGAATCACGAATGGGTTTATTTGAAGTAGCGGATGGAAGTACATTGTTTTTGGATGAAATCGGTGAACTCACGGTTAACACTCAAGCTAAACTCCTTCGTGTTGTACAATCAGGCGAAGTTAGACGCGTTGGCGAAAACAGGGCAATTACGGTAGATACCCGTATCATTGCTGCGACCCACAAAAACCTGGCTATGGAAGTGAAACATGGAAGATTCAGAGAAGATTTGTATTTCCGGCTAAACGTAATTACCCTATCTCTTCCACCTTTACGGGAGAGACGTGAGGACATTCCTGCTTTAATTGACCATTTTCTCCATCACTTTTGTCAAAACATACAGATGAAAAGGATACTTCCAGAAACACTGGCGGAAATGACACAATATAACTGGCCTGGCAACGTACGCGAATTAGAAAACACGATTGAACGTTTGGTGGTACTTACAGAAGGCGAGAGCATCACCGTTGATGATTTACCCGAAAATATACGTGGAATATCCACGGCCTTACATGCAAACGGAGTTACAGAAGGAACCCTTTCTGAAGTAGAGAAGAAGCATATACTCAAAGTATTGCACGAAAAACAGTGGAACAAAACCCTTGCAGCAGAAACCCTCGGTGTATCGTTAAAAACCCTGTACAATAAATTAAAAGTTTATCGCATTGATCTGTAATTAATTTCTTTTGATAAGTCAATAAACTTTGATATATAATCAAATAATATTTTTGCAACTTCATCCACAATCTGTGTTAGATTACGTAAAAGGCAATTGTGAATCCCAATATTTCTATTGTTATTCCCGTGTATAACGAGGTCGATAACATTGAATTTCTCGGTCACTCTATCATCAGCGCCATGCAAGGCCAAAACTATGAGGTAATCCTTGTGAACGATGGTAGTACTGACGGTAGTACTGAAAAATTGAATGCATGGTGTTCCAAACATCCAAACTTCCGCACAATCCATTTCAAGAAGAATGAAGGACAAACGGCAGCAATGGATGCCGGTTTTAAGCATGCAATGGGAAAATATGTAGTTTCTATGGACGCCGATATGCAGAATGACCCTGCAGACATCCCAAAACTGCTTGAAGGGCTCAATTCCTATGATATGGTATGTGGGTGGAGACAGAAGAGAAACGATCCCTGGATCAAACGCATTTCTTCCATAGTTGCTAATTCTATCAGAAACAAACTTTCACAAGAGGCTATTAAAGATACGGGATGTTCCCTGAAGGCATATCGGCGGCAATGTTTCAACCAAATCAAATTATATAATGGTATGCATCGGTTTTTGCCAACCCTTTTTAAGATGGAAGGATTTACCGTTACTGAAATTATTGTAAACCATTACCCCAGAAGATTTGGGAAATCGAAGTATGGTATATCCAACAGGGCATTCAGGGCATTCATAGATCTGTTGGTTGTTCGATGGATGAAAAAGCGTAAACTTACCTATGAGGTTGATAATGACTAAATTTGTGACCTATATCAGCACCTTGATTACCCTGGGTTTTAGCGGAGAATTTCTGTTTAGATCGAGATTTTTCGCATAATGAATTATTTCAGATTACGTTAACTATTATTTTTTCCGATAAGATTTTTCTAACCACAAAGACAAAAAGAGCACAAAAAAAAGCTATCAAAGACCTTCTCGTTGGACAGATAATCATCACTCCATGAGCCATTGCCAAATCGGATTTATTTAAAAGAGATATGTAAATTGCATCGACTCAAATTGTTTAAATCCTATCTTTCGTTAACCCCTTGCTTTTCTTCACACCCCCATTTTATCATATCCTTGTCACCATTTCTTCATGAGTGCACATTTTACAGGAATGACTCAAAGGTTAATGCATTACTACAGATAATCTATCATTGAACATTTCGGACGATGAAATTTATGAGAACAATTCATAGTATGTACCTGATTTTTTGTTTCTGTCTGGTAATATCAACTCAAACTATTGCCAACGGCTACGGATATATGCAGGATGAAGATCCCCTGATCAAGGTATTTAAAGCCATTATTCTCTATGGAAGACAGGACAATTGGCCGAAAGTTACTGCTGAAGTCACCAGCATCAACGACCGTTTTACGGATATTTATAAGATATTTAAAATAGACTTTAAGTTACAGATTGATCGTGCTGTCCAACAGAAAGACTTTCAGACGCTTGCCAACAAAATGGCTAATGTTGTTTTCTTAGCCATTCGTGAAAAATTTTATTACAATCATCAGGAAAAGTTAGAAATCTTTATTCGAGCCAAGGTACGGTTGAGACTAGCTGAGGAGTATTATGTTACCGTGCTCGCAGGGAATGTGCGAGATTATGATGTCCGGCACAAGACCGGCCTGCACGAGAGCATCTATAAAAAGTTTGTAAAGGCACGAGATACCTTAGGGAGTATGGGATTTTTAGGGGCAGGGACATTAAAACCCGACGTAAAAGAATTTGAGACATTGACAAGGGAAATAGAAGCTTTGCTCTTAACGGCATTTCCTTATTTTGAGGCAGGAGAAAAAGACCCTACGTAATGGGAATCAACACGTTATCGCACATACATTAATCATATCTCCATGGAAGTGCCTT
>JAUPKS010000286.1 GCA_030837315.1 Planctomycetota bacterium | reverse complement strand
GCTCTCTTCGGGAAAAACGTTGCCGATTAAAACAGTCATGATGACCGATATGATACCTGTCACGATAAAACTTTTCATTTCTTGTGTCTTTCCTTAAAAAATCAATTCAACCTCTGATGTGTAAGGTGGCTGTCCAATAAAGATTGAAGCTAAAAAAATAAACTATACTTATATTTCGATTAAAATGCAAAAAATCTTGCCAAAAAAGCACCTTATTCAGTAACATTACAAAAGTATTACAAAGATATATTTTGTAATTAACGCATAGCTGGTAAAATGGGTATGCACGGATTGAATACGGACTAAAATTCTCATGAGAACAGTAAAATCTACTTACTATAAGCTATAGTGCTTTTTTCGTTAATTGAGGGTCATGTCAAATGTCAGACAATATCGAAAGACAGAGGGAACTGAGTAAAATGGTTTTAATTCCAGGTGAACATAAACCCTCTAAGCAAAAGGCGACGAGTCAAATTCAACAGACACCACTGCAACTCATACACACATTTTCATTAGGCGCAATATTAGGGTTTGCCATTTTTGTGACACTATGGATTATCATCGGTTTTTCAAAATTAGCGGTTACGCTGCCGTTTGTGGGAGGGTGCATTGGTGTAGCCATTGAAATGATGAGACAAAAGAATAAGGGGTAATATAAGAGAAAATATTACTTTATAGGAGCCTTTACTAAAAAAATTTCCAAAGGTAATTATCAAATAATTTATAAGAGGTGAATAAATAAATGAAAGTAACAATGGTAGGTATATCAGGCTCTGGCAAAACAACATATATGTCTTCGCTTTATGAGACATTAGGAGACGCAGGTCAAAATGATGCAGGTTTTTACCTTGCCCCCCGTTCGGTACAACAATTTGATAAGGCGATACTGAGTGTTGGTGATTTTAGCCGGTTTTCACTTGTCGATAAATTTAAATGGCCAGACGGTACACAGCAGACAACGGTATGGCCTTTTACCGTTTACTATAATTCAAAACCGGTGACATACTTTGATTGGATTGATTATCGTGGCGGTATTCTCACAGAAATTACCGATGCCCTTGATACGAATGATACTTCAGAAGCGACAAAATCAGAAATCTCAGATCTGGCTTCTCATATTGAGCTGAGTAACGCCGTTATCCTTGTTGCCGACGCCTTTGTCCTGACGTATTACTCAAATATTAAAGAAGCGAGGCACCGGTCAGGCGCCCGCAGGATCCATGAGATATTTACGACCTATAGCAGGATGTATCCCGATAGGAATTTGACATTTGTAATCATGCTAACCAAGGCGGATACGGTTGATTCCAAGTGGAAAAGCGATAATTATGCGCCATTGATAGAGCGTGGCATGGAGGTGTTCAATCAGATGGTGTCGTTATGCAAACAAAATCCAACCTGGGAGGGCTGTATCGTGCCCGTCTCTGCGGTGGGAGAAGGGAATGTTAAGAGGATTGTTACTTCCACGGGTGACATGATACATCCCTTTAAATCCGAAGACAAAATTGTAGGATTTCCAGCACCCCTGAATGCAGAACATGTTTTGTTTTATTGTTTGGGGCAAACATTAAAACAGATGAAGGGGGAGGCCCATAAGAGTATAAAGCAGCGAGAAAAAGAACTTTCAGCGGTGCTGAAAAAGGCAGGACTGGTAAATAAAATATGGTCACTCATCACACGTAAACCCGATGCCGAGAGTATCGCCAGGGCTATTCTGGAGGAAAAAAATAAGGATTATGAGGTATTAAGCCAGTTTGAGCCTCACATAGAACCGCTCCTCAATAAGGCGCTGGAAAGGGTAAGGCGGATCGCATGATTTACCAGGAACTCTTGTATTCCCGTTCCTTGTCCAAAGACTACCGATGGATGATTATTCCTTCGAAAGTTTCTCCAGAAAGCCTTAAGGCATTAAACCAACTTTACAATTTGTATGATAAGTACAAAAATACCTTTAGCAAGGCATCAGTATTGCCGCTCTATTGTTTAAATCATCCAGAGATGACATTTCTTGTGAGTTGTGGTTTATCAAATCACAAGGACAAGGATGGCCGTGATATCTATTGCCTTCAGGGAATGTGTGTTACGCAGGAATACAAGCGGCATCTTTGGTTTGTACTGCCGTGGATATTGGCTAATTACAATACCAGAGACACATTAAACGTCTGGAGAAACATAGATTTTTCTCAGGCAGACGATATCGTGCGTCGTGCATCGGGAGATTGTTTTTTCAAGCTTGACCAGTTGGATGAGTCGCTTGCAGCATTAACGAAAACGCAAAAATCTACGGCTGAGAAATTGTCCATACATGAACCAGCGTATATTTCGTTTAATAAAGACGGTCTAAAAGAACTGTCTCATTTACTTGTATCGGCCTATCATGACTGTATAGATTTTGCCTTTGGCGTTACGCCAGAAATGGTCAAAAATTTTGATTTCAAGATCATTGCTGAAACAGGAAGCCGTTCGAAAAGGGAAAATACCAGGGATATGGTAACAGCAGATGGTGCTTCTTCTCTTATCCCTGGACATGGACAAGATAAAGCTATCGACGAATTCCCCGGTGATCCTATAGCTCGTTTTGATCCAAAAAACAAAGGTGGTGTGAATCGGACGAACGTGTTGAGAGGAAGCAGTTCTTCTCGTATTTTTGGTCAATATTTGCCGCGTTTTTTGTCCCTATTGAAGATAGGTAAAAAACTCAAACGATCCAAGAGTTCAAGTCAATGAAAAGATGGTATTTCGTCTTTCTGATAGAACTTGGGGGGGTGTCTGGTTTTTGATTACTTCAGCCCTCTTGTATTAAAGAATTCTTTGTACTTCATGTCTTCTTGCAGGATATGACTTGTCCACCACGATTTTAAATACGTGAATATTTCCGTCGGGACGGTTGCTTTATGTACCATAGTTCCCACGCAGAAATCAACGGTCTTTTTCTTAAATTCCTGGTGTTGTTTTTTCTGTGATGAATATTCCGGATAATCATAATCGAGCATGTATTGCTCTTCTGTTTTAAAATGATCGCTGGCGTATTGGGTCATTTTTGTCAACGTATCCGAGATAATTTCTGAAGCAACTTCTGTTTCGTTCATCTCAATCAAGGTATTTACCAGCATGACGATTTGTTGGTGCTGTTTATCTAACTCTCGAACGCCGACACTAAAGCCATCATCCCACAGTATCTTTTCCATATCGATCTCATTTTCTTCAAAGGTACAAAGGTTGGGTTGAGTGGATCGAAACCCAACAATTCAAATTTCCAGTAATTTTTCTCCAGGCAGCTGAACTTCCCCTTGATTTATTATAGGTACTGAAGCGTGTGTTGAGAGGATGGATATTTTATATTTCAAAGTACTTGTAACATATATCACTAAGTCCGTCATGGAACCCCCATCCAATACCGCTTGTATCTTCAACGATCTTTATACAACGCGTCTTAAACATATCCTGTATACCTTGATCGGCAATAAACTTTATTGCTCGCTCATACATACTCTCCATACTGTTATAAAAAGCTGCATTAATATCTCCATACGCATTGGTAAATTGCACTCCCATTTCAACGAAGAAAAGCATAATGTCAGCCAAACTTTCCTTGGAACCAGACACTTTTTGGTAATCAGAAATAGCTTTTCTTGCGATGGAGAGTCGTGTCTTGCCAAATCCACGAGTCGGAAAGAACTCGTCCTTGATGATGTCTTTATATTTTTGCAGTACCTGGCTGTTACTATGACCAAGTTTTGCCTGATAATAATCTTTTACATATTCAAACTTGGTAAAGAGGTTAGAGATTTCATTAATCAGTTCTTCTTTAGAACGTTGTTTTAGATACGCTTTGAGATTTTTAAGGCTAATTTCTTTCATCGCAATTTCACGGCTTGATTTTTAATTCAGTAATTGCATTAAGAATGGCTTCGTACCAACCGACATAATCGCCGAGTTTATTTTCGACTAATCTTAATTCTTCTTCTGTTAGTTTTCTGTCCAACTCCTGTTCGGCAACAGTTTGAATATCTTCAAT
>JAUPKS010000285.1 GCA_030837315.1 Planctomycetota bacterium | reverse complement strand
CTTTAGATAACATCCAGCATCAACCAACTCTCGAATAAACTCATGCCTTTTCACACCTCAACCCCAATTTCCTTTACCTGCACCTTAGCGTGGGGAATTACATCTTCACCTTCTTCCAGCAACATCAGTTTATAGGCATCTCTGATATTATCTTCTAGTTCCTCAAGGGTCTCCCCCTGGCTGAATACACCGGGAATCTCTTTTAGCCTGCCGACATACCAGCCCTCGTCTGTCCAGTATTCAAGGGTAAAATGTTTGAGCATACACACTCCTCCTTTTCATATTCAAAGAAACAAATAGTGTCTGAAATATCCGGTTACTTTTTATCCTCTTCATCATAAGTTGTAGTATAAAGAATTCGCAGGTAATCTGCAATTTCTTTCATTTTTTCAGCGGAGTGATGCTTGTGTTCTGGAACCTGAAGAAAAATTGACAATGAAGTTGCAAGGCTCTTAAAGGAACACACAAAGAGTGAGGGAATATGGAGATAAATAATCGTTGTGCAGGGGGAATGTGAGGCCTTTGGCGCGATAATACTACACGGTGTTATTTTTTGGAATGCTCGGAAAAGGCTTGCAAGACTTCCTCTGCATGGTTTTTTACGTCTACCTTATTGAAGATATGGACGATCTTGCCATGCTCGTCAATCAGATACGTATATCGTTTTGCCATGAGAGAACCTAAAAGACCGCCAGAAGCGCCGTAAGCCTCTGCCATTTCTTTTTTCTCGTCACTCAATAAAATAAAGGGTAGTTTCTGTTTCTCTTTAAATTTCCGGTGTGACTCCGGTGAATCAAAACTGACACCCAGGATAACAATTCCCGCCTCCTGCAAGGTGCTGTATCCATCACGAAAACTGCAGGCCTCTTTGGTACATCCGGGTGTGTTATCCTTTGGATAAAAATAGAGCACTACCTTTTTACCGCGAAATTCAGTGAGTGTACGCATCTTCCCTGCATCGTCCTTTACTTGAAAATCAGGCGCTGGATCACCTATCTTTACTGGCATAGCATCTTCTCCTCTTCCAATTCTCATAAGAAAATATTACACATAATATCTAATAGTAAATAAATATTCCTTCAGAGGCAATAACAAAAACCCAAAGGCCATTACCGAAAGAGACTGTTATAAAAAATACTTGACACGATATTAATAGTCGTGCTATCATTTCGTCATTCATAGTATTAAATAGTGGGAGGATTTTTATGTCAAATTTAGTCAGATTTGGAGTCTCTCTTGATAAGGAATTGCTCCAAAAATTTGATGAGCGTATAAAACAGAAAAAATATACCAACCGCTCTGAAGCTATACGCGACCTGATTCGGGATGACTTGGTTAAAAAGGAATGGCAGGAGGGTAAAGAGGTTACCGGGTCAATTACCCTTGTCTATAATCATCATAAGAGAGAATTAACCAATCTCCTCATTGATATTCAACACGACTATCATGATACCGTCCTTTCCACCCAACATATCCATTTAGACGAAGACAACTGTTTGGAAATTGTGGTAGTAAAGGGCAAACCGAGAGAAATAGAAGCATTATATGGAAAATTAAAATCCGCAAAAGGTGTAAAACATGGGGGATTTTCCATGACCACAACAGGAACGGAAATAATTTAGCTAAAAAAATTTTTTCCTGCGATGGCACGAATAAAATAATTGTAGTACTAATCGGGAGATTTATTGATGCATATCAGTGACGGAGTCCTTTCTCCAATTGTTGTTGGAATAGGCTGGGCCATTGCCTTCCCTGCCCTGGCAATATCTGTTCGCCGCTTGCGGACGGATCAGGTGGGAACTTATGGGGTGGTTTCTGCGGCTTTCTTTGCAGGCTCGACAATCCATGTCCCTGTTGGACCGTTCAGCATGCACCTTGTGCTCAGTGGCATCGCAGGACTGCTGCTTGGTTGGGGCGCTTTAACCATCGTAACGGTAGGTCTTTTACTCCAGGCACTGTTAATCGGCTTTGGTGGCCTGACAGTTTTGGGAGTTAATATCTCTATCATGGCCTTGCCTGGAGCCATCATGGGGATGATCGGGCGTCATTGGATAAAGCAGGTCTCTCCCAAAAAGCGTCCGTGGATAGGATCGCTTATCGGCGGTGGAACAATCTTGATTTCGGCAATTTTACTCTATGTAACGCTATCTACGACGAATACGGCGCTTATGCCCCTCGCCAAATTAGTTTTTCTTGGCCATATTCCTATCGCTATTGTAGAAGGCGTCATCAGTTTTTGGTTGGTACATTTTCTCCAAAAAGTTAAACCATCATTACTCGGAGTTTCCCTGTGAGGATTGTTCTTTTCTGTATTTTTTGTATCCTTTTTTTCCTCCCTTCCAGAGCGAATGCACATGGACTTTATGTATCCTCTGAAGGAGGAAGGCTGCATGCAAATTTCAGTGATCATTCACCGGCCTCTGGCGCTGTAGTTACTGTTGTGGATGAGGATGGTATTGTAATTGTAAGAGATACCATGGATGAGAAAGGAACATGGATGTTACCTGAGAGTCTTGAGGGGGTGCCTGAATTTGTTATTGTTGAGGCGCCGGGAGGACACCTTACACGGGTTGCATGGCAAGGAGTTTTACACGGAACTTCAAAAGGTTTTTTTGATTACTTAAGTGTCCGTATTGCAATTGGGGTTACAGTTCTCGGTGGCGGTGGTTTTATCATAAGACGACTCATAAATAAATCGTAATCTAAATTTGTGTTATCGTTAAAAATTTATTAATTAAGGGGTGGCACGGACAAACTTGTTTGTCCGTGTCTGATGTAAACCTCAGAAATCTGATATCTTAATGAGCATGTCTCCCCCTTCAACACGGATTGGTACAATACTTATTTTATTCGTTCTGATAGGGCTTGGGTTGCTCGACAATCTTTTTTGTCTTCTCCTTTATTTATTGATTATCAATGTGTTTGCTGTACTTGTGGCGAGAAAGACGTTTGTTACTGCATGGCGTTGTAAAGGGGTGCTGATCTTTTTCATACTAACGGGTGTAACCTTGCTTTGGACAAAGGAGGGGCGTTCCCTTGCCCCTGTCCTGGTAACGAAGATGTTGGTAATGTGGTTGTGGGCCGTGATGTGGATAACCTGGGTTGGTTTCGAACGCATCTTGTTAACTTTTGAAAGGTTAAGGGTGCCGTCAGTTTTAGTCCAGATCATAGCTTTTACTGCGCGATTTTTGCCCATCTTATCGGAACGGTTAAAGATGATGCTTGCCGCACAGGCTTCACGTGGGGCGAAAAGAGGCGTACATCCTTTACAATTGCGTAACCTTGCAGGAGGGGTTGGTTGTTTGCTGTTAGCAAGTTTTGAGCAGGCTGAAAATGTAGAACGTGCCATGCAGTCCCGTGGATTTAGCGGCATGTATCCTCTCCTTGTTGAAGACAACGATGCCGTTGCAGTACCCTATGGCAGTTTGATTTTTCTGTTTCTCTTTGCATGTATTGTCTGGTTAGGAGTCTTTTGCGATGTCCTGTGTTATCCGTGCTAGGAATTTATTCTTCAGATACCAAAATGAAGAGCCGGCGCTATCTGATCTGTCGTTATCCGTTCATCAGCAGGAAAAAGTGGGCGTGATCGGACCAAGCGGGGCTGGCAAAACCACCTTCTTCTGGCATTTAAACGGTTTGCTGAAACCTATTTCAGGATGTATAGAAGTGTTAGACCGGCCTCTTACTGAGCATAAGAACATTAATGAAGTCAGGCGTCACGTGGCGCTGACGTTTCAACAGGTAAACGATCAACTCTTCTGTTCTTCTGTGTGGGATGAGATTGCCTTTGGACCGAGAAATTTAGGGTGGCCGAAACAAAAGATACACGAAACGGTTGAAAGGTGGTTGGCATATTTTGAATTGAAGGAGGTAAGCCAACGGCCGCCTCATCATTTATCAGGCGGGCAGAAAAGGAGTGTGGCTTTGGCGGCTGCGATGGCGATGGAACCTCAATTGCTGATCCTTGATGAGCCTGCAAACGATCTTGATCACAGGAACCGGCGCCGGTTGATTACGTATCTGAAAGGTTTATCGATAGCCGTTATGGTGGCATCTCATGATTTGTATTTGATTTCTGAAGTTACACAACGCTGTGTGCTCATGAATAAGGGAAAGATTGTGGCAGATATGCTCACCGATGAATTAGTCCATGATCAATATACATTAAAACACTATGGAATGGAGGTGATGAGAAGGTAAATATTTTTTTTGCTATTGGTAGCACGTATGTTATATAAGTGCTATCGATATATTGTTGTTACTTTCTGAGCTGCCATTGAGCAAGTTTCAGATTTTGATAGTTGTCATTGCGAGCAATAAAGCAACTCTATATGCCTATAGATTGCATTGACATCTCGCACATGTCGTACACTCGCAATGACAACTTTTCTCCTTAAGCTAATTGTATAGGAATTTGTAGTTTATTTATGTGGGTTTAGTGACCATACTCACTATGGCAAATAACCTGTGGAACACCTCCCGTTCATTCCCTCCTTGCAAAGGAGGGGAAAGAGGGGTGTTTATAAGTTCAGATATGGAGGTAGTAATGTTGACAGGAAAAAGAAACAGGCATTTTATGGTAGGCTTTATTGTATTGTATATCTTTGTAATCAGTATAAGGAGTAGTCTTGCCCATCACGGTGGGGTTTCTACGGCGTTTGGCCCCGGAGCGCCCATTGAAACTGCTTCTCCATTGGCCCTGGGAAAGGGGAACTTTCTAATCTACGAAAAGTTTGAATACGTGCCATTTGAACACAAAGGCCATGCGGAACCGGAAAACATCGATACTTTTACCTTCTTCAACACCCTTGTAGGGTATGGCTTTACCGACGCCCTCAGTGTCTATGCCATATTACCGGTGGCGATAAAGGAACAGGATAGTCTGGGTACTTCGAGTGGGGTGGGAGATTTGGGATTCATATTCCAGTATGGTTTTAAGTATGGCGAAAGGGATGGTATTCGTGGGTTGTATGGTTACGGCCCGGAAGACTCATATGGAGCCGAATACAGCTCGGATGACTTAAAAATGGCCCTGCAGGCGGGGTTTTCGGTACCAACCGG
>JAUPKS010000284.1 GCA_030837315.1 Planctomycetota bacterium | reverse complement strand
TTCAAAAAAAACGGTCTTGTATTGCCGGTCTTTATCAGTAAAATTAATAGAATTCATCATGGCGCAGTCTAAAATACTATTTGCTATGTCACATTTCAATAGGTGCGTTCGATTTTAAATGGAAACATACATTTCCCAGGCGTTCAGCTATCAGTTGTCAGAAATCAGCCTTTGTCTTGTCTCATAAGGCGAGTCACTGTTGATAGATTGAAGCCTTAATTCTAACGAACCCTGGAATGTAATCCAAGTATTTTTTAGGTCAGGTATGAGAATCTTAGTCGTAGAGGACGAAAAAAAATTGGCCTCCTATATTAAAAAGGGGCTTGAAGAAAACCACTTTGCCATTGATGTGAGCCATGATGGAGAGGAAGGTCTCTTTATGCTTAATACCAATGAGTATGACCTTGTTATCCTGGACATCCTGCTTCCCGGGAAAAACGGCCTTGAGATATTGAGCGAGGCAAGAAAAAACGGCAAGGATATGCCGATCCTTTTATTAACAGCAAAGGATGCTATCGAAGACAAGGTGTGTGGATTAGATCTTGGGGCGGATGATTATCTTATAAAACCCTTTTCTTTTATAGAACTGATGGCACGGATACGGGCATTGATCCGAAGAGGAAAGGTTCATTACCAAACACGGTTAACGGTTGGAGACCTTTCTCTGGATATGGTTACTCATCGCCTTTATCAAAATGGGCAGCCCGTAGACCTCACCAATAAAGAATTTGCCCTGTTAGAATTTTTCATGAGAAATCTCAATACCGTTTTGACCCGCACCCAGATTGCAGAACATGTATGGGATTATAATTTTGATAGCCTTACCAATGTAATTGACGTCTTTGTAAATCGCCTGAGAAATAAAATAGATAAGGATCGTATTCATAAAATGATTCACACGATTAAAGGTGTGGGATATATCATGAAGGATGAAAGACCGTGACCGCCTGGACGATTCGCACCAAACTCGCCCTCTGGTATACCAGCATTTTCGGAGGAATGCTTATTCTCTTCGGCTTACTAATCTACTTTGCATTTTCTTACGCAAATAATGAACGCATCGATGTTGGGCTTAAAGAAGAGGCTGATGGTATCGCTCATTATGCACAAATCAGTATGGATTCCTTCAAGGAATACGTGGGGCATATCTCAGATGAAAGGGATGAAGAATGGGCGGCAGGAAAATATGTCGCAATACTCGATCGTGCAGGAAATCTTCAATTCCGGTCAGGAAACTTAACGGATGCTCATCTGCCCTTACAGGGCCATCAGATTAATGAAATCCTTTCAGGAAAGACATACTTTAAAACGGCGAAGAACTCAATGGGACGTCTTTTACGCATTATTACGATACCCATGAAGGACACCCAGCAATTAATTCAGATTGGAATTGTTGTTAACAAAGATAGTACCCTCAACATCTTTTTGCTTATCCTCACGGCTTTAGGGTGCTTTGCAATTATCGGCAGCTGGTTTGGTGGCCGCTTTATGGCAAAAAAGGCCCTAAAGCCTATAGGTCGCATGATAAAAGAACTTCAGAAGATCGAAACCGAACACCTGAGAAAAAGACTAACACTCCATCCTGCAAAAGACGAAATCAATGAGCTTTCAGAGGTTATTAACGAAATGTTGTCTCGCTTGGAAAATTCCTTTAACCAGACACGCCAGTTCACAGCGGATGCATCTCATGAATTGCGCACCCCCATCGCCATTATGAAGGCCGGGATAGAAGTTACCTTATCTAAAGAAAGGGATATTCACGGCTATCAACAAGTGCTTGCTAGTACCCTTGAAGATCTCAGGCGACTTTCAAAAATTATAGAAAACCTGTTTATTCTCGCAAAGGCCGATGCGGGGCGATATGAATTACATACGGAACGGATGAATCTTTATCCTGTTATTATGGAAATTGCTGAACAATTAAAGCTTATCGCTGAACCGAAAAACATCGTTGTATCAATGGAAAAGATGGAAGATGCATTCATCGAGGGCGATGCGTTGCTTATCCGGATGTTGCTCTTAAATTTAATAGACAATGCCGTTAAGTACTCTCATCCCAAGGGAATAATCAGGTTGTCCCTTTGCAAAGACAATGGATGGGCAAAGATTGCTATTCTGGATAATGGAATCGGCGTTTCGCAGGAAGATATTACTCATATATTCGACCGTTTTTATAGGGCAAACAAGGCACGCACTGCAGACCACACCGGTGGCGGACTTGGTCTAAGCATCTGTCAATGGATCGTCAAATCTCACCGTGGTACCATAACGGTAAAAAGTGAACTGTGCAAGGGAAGCATCTTTACGATTACACTGCCCACCTGCTAGCTTCTCCGATCAAACCCATTGTTTCGTTAAGAAGTGCCTCCCCGAGCTTTACGCATTCCTAAGAAATAAAAGCTCACAAAGCAGAACCGTCAAACAAAACTACCAAGATTACAAAATATTAATTTGGTGTTCATCCTCCGTTCATGTGCCGTAATGTATAATTTACTTATGCATGCAGAGAAGCGGCTAAAATATTATTATACAAACAGACCTGTACCAAATCTACCCCGAAGCGGTGGGATATTATTTGTAACAATTACAATTATTTAATGTAAATATTGCATGTTTTTATAGGAGTAATCAGTGTTACATCAAAAAAAACAAATACTTGTTCTGCCCTAACTCTAGTATGTTTCGCATATTTACAGTACACGTATGCCTTAATTTCTCTTTTAAAACCTATCTGGCACTCTCGTTGCGCTAGCTATTTAATATAACTTCCCACGATGAAGGGCATAGAAACAATTTGTGTATCTATTGGATCATGGAACGCAGCCCGGTTGGATGCTGTCCTATCTGCCGAACTCCTTAATTTATATGCGCAATTTACATTTGATCAGGAAACATTCACCCGCTATACCCGCATCAACACCATGCAAATTCTCTATAAACAAATTTGAAGTAAGGTATGCGCCTATGTTAAAGGACAAAATATTTAAAGAGAATATGACAACTATAGCAGACTTTACTTTTGGAGAGAAAGTCGCTGCGGTATTTGACGACATGCTTGATCGGTCCGTTCCGTTTTATCAAGAAACCCAAAGAATGATCGTGGAAATGGCAGCTGATTTTGCCGTTGAAGGAACGAATATTTACGATCTCGGATGTTCCACTGGCACGACACTTCTCAATTTAACCCAAAATATCCCCGGTAAAGTAAAATTCATAGGCATCGATTACTCACAGGACATGCTTACCAAGTGCAGACAGAAACTCAGTGCACACCATTTCTCCCGGAAACATGAACTGATCTGCGCCGATTTGAATCAAGGCGTAAATATCGAAAATGCCTCGGTCGTTGTCATGATTCTTACGCTTCAATTCATCAGGCCCTTAAATCGGGATACATTGATCGGCAGCATTCTAAAGGGATTGAATGAGAACGGATGCC
Source organism: Planctomycetota bacterium (assembly GCA_030837315.1). Lineage (GTDB taxonomy): Bacteria > Planctomycetota > Brocadiia > Brocadiales > Brocadiaceae > Brocadia. Next base: position 52 of record JAUPKS010000284.1, on the reverse strand, counting down.
TTATCCTTGTGGAAAAAGTCTTAGGGGAAGACTCTGTTTTTAACCGGCTCTT
>JAUPKS010000283.1 GCA_030837315.1 Planctomycetota bacterium | reverse complement strand
CACTCGTTTCCCTCGAATTACTAACGAAGCAGGAAAACTATTACATAAATACTCGCCTGTCAAATCTCCACCTGATCAAAGGAAATCCTTATTATTTGGGCGATTTTATCCACCATTTTCATAATATGACGGATAACTGGTCGATGCTTCGGGAAACCATCGAAACGGGAAAGCCCGTTTCATTAAAGGACTTACCTGAAGAGGTTGACCCGCATGACCTCAGGGATTTTATTACGGCAATGCATAATATTGCATCGGTAAAGACAGAAGATCTTTGCAGTAAAATTGATTTAACAGGATCAAAAGCATTGTTAGATATTGCCGGAGGTCCCGGCACATATGCCATTGCATTTGCAAAGGCCAATCCGCATCTGCGTGCCGTTGTCTTTGATCTGGGGCATGTAATCAAACTCACCCGGCAATTCATTAAGGCTGCACATGTGGAAAACCGTGTTACTGCACAAGCGGGCAATTGCCTGGAGGATACCTTTGGGAAGAATGAGTACGATGCGATTCTCGTTTCAAATCTTCTCCATATTTACAATCCTGCAAACAACACCATGATACTCAGGAAGTGTTGGGATGCCTTAAAAGACGGCGGTCAGGCTATCATCCATGAATTTGTACTGGATGAAACCAGGACGCATCCACAATTTGCCGCCCTCTTCAGCCTCAACATGCTCATTGGAACACAAGAAGGGGCATCTTACAGCGGGGCCGAGTATCGGGAGTGGCTTGTAAATGCGGGATTTAAGGATGTAAAGAGGACTGATCTGGAATCCAATTCTACCTTAATTATTGGCAAGAAATAGGTAGGGTGGATTAAGGCGCCGTTTTTTGCGCCAAATCCACCTTTATTCTGGTGGGTTCGCGCCGCTTAACCCACCCTACTCATTGTTGTAAATACAAAACATGTATTGAAAGTTTCTTTTAAAAAGCTAAATTGTTACAAAATTCAAAATACAAAAATAAAAATTACAGGGCAAAATAAAAATAGTTGCGCTTTCCTGATTTTTATACTATAAGTTTTAATATTATAGAAGCAATCCCTTGCCTTGCCCAATACATTTCGTTTAAGCACAAAAGGGGCATAACTGTTATGGTAGCACCTGTCCATAAAACCCTGCGCATCCGCTTATCATGTTTGATCCGGCAGATCCTCACAGTATTTATAGTAATCGGTTGTATTTTTAGGTTTTCTGCCGTTACAATCCAGGCAGCTACTGAATTCACCGAGGAACCAATATTGCGCCTGGAGACGGGTCAGCATACGGCTCCGGTCAAACGGATATCAGTTGACGCCCAGCAGCGATTTCTGGTCAGTGGCTCAAATGACAAGACCGCCCGCGTCTATGATATTAAGACAGGGCGCTGCTACAAATCCTGCGAATTCCCATCGAAGGTACTAATGACGGTATTGTTCTTAGATACCTGCTATTCAGGTAATTTAATGTCAGGTCAGAAGGGTGACACCCAGCCGGATACAGACCGTCTGGCTAACGAACTTGCCGAAGCTGACACAGGCGTTATTGTATTTGCCTCATCCACCGGCAAGCAGATTTCTAAAGAAGATGAGAAATGGGGAAACGGGGCATTTACCAGTGCCCTTATAGAAGGCATTGAGGGTCAGGCGGATTACACAAAAGACTGGCACGTCTCTATAGCAGAACTGGAGGTGTGGATTTCTGATGAGGTAAAGAAACTAACGGAAGGCAGTCAGACACCTGTTACCGCCAAGCCGAAGGCCGTAGAGGACTTAAAGGTCTTTTATGTTATCCAGGAGAAAAAAGGAGAGGGTAAGGAATGAAACGGACGGAACGGTGTTTATTTAAAATCAGCGCTTCTTTCAAATCTCTTCGTGTCTTTATCTTCCTTTCGTTGTTGCTTACGATTTTATCCTCATGCAACGGAAATTCTAAGGAATCTTCCCCTGAAACAAAAGAGGATGCCTTTCGGATACTGGGCCGGGAACAATCCCTGGCGGAGAGTTACGTCTATATGCTCAATGAATTTGGTAAAAATGACCTTAATACGTATGCACGGGGGATTGAGTTATATGCCGAAGCAAAGGCTGAGTTTAACGGACTGATAGAATTCATGAAAAACAAACTCATAAAAGCCGAACCTTTTGATAAGTCACCTGATTTCCGTGAGATCATGAAAAATGCGGTTGACAGTCGCATCTCTTTTACAACCCACATCAAAGAACAGATACTGAGTAAACATACGGGAAGCAAGGGAATCGCAACGGATATCATGGGAGATGCAGACGAATTGATAACGGCATTAACAGGGGTTGGGAAGACCTTATGGCAGGAATACCGTTCTGTTACAGACACGCGCAAGAAAGAGTTATTGTACCAACTCGAAGCCCTTCAATGGAAGGAGTTTCATCAAATTGGTAGCGGGAAGTAATTTAACAGATAAATATGCTTCAATGGCAAAGGATCGAGTAAGTGCTGTCTTAAGCAAGTACATAGTGTACGTCATCAAAACAACTTTTTTAGAGTAATTAAAATTGATCCAACAACTCCTTCTTCTTTTCGTTATAATCGCTTTCTGTAATCAATCCTTCGGTTTTAAGGTCTTTTATCTCTTGTAACTGTTCCTTTATACTCATATCGGACATGGCCTCCCTGAGCATTTTTGCCTTTTTGTAATCATAATCCTCTTCAGAAATAATTCCATCGCCGACCATTTCACGTAGGATGACGAGTTTGTTTTTTATTTCGTTTTCGCCACGGATTTCTTTTGCTGGGGTTATCGATTCAGACTCCTTCGTCTCACTGCCCCCATCCATCTTTGCCTCTAATTTCCTTATACGGGCATCCATTTCTGACGCCCCCACTTTGATCTTTTCGTCAATCGTCCCTACTCTTTGTACCACAGGTTGCTGGTATATTTCGTTAGACAAGTCTACAACAAGCCAGTTTTCGTGAGTTGGTTCTAATCGTTGTCCTGCAGATGGAATCAACTTCCAAAAACGGCTATGACTTATTCTCGTGGGATTCTCCTTTGTTTTTGTATACTTTTTTTTCTCTGACATAGTGTCGTTATATGTTTGAAGCATGTGAATGCGGCTAAAGGCAATATTGAGACTGCGGTCTGAAATGAACATGATGCAATAATTCTGCTGGTCGGTCAAAAGCATGCGTTCAGAATACGACGAAACAGCAACAACCTGTGCCGGTGTTGCAACCGAAAACGCCTGAATTATCAGGGGAACTAATTTTCTTATTTCATCGTCTTGAAAGACCCGTAATGTCCCTTTCTTTTTCAACAGGCCCTTTTCGTCAAAATAGATATATGATAATGCGTTTGCGATGACATTTCCCGTCAGTTCGCAAGGGTGATTAAATTGGATGCGACTGCCGTTCCTTTTAACGGGTAATTCTTCATGTTTTACGACAATCACGCCGTCTGTATACGTATCTGCATGGACGTTGCGGAACGCACACAAGAAAATCATGCAGAGCGCTCCCACAAGAAAAATAGCGTGCTTCAGTCTTTGGTTTTTCACTAAATTTATCCTATTATTTCTACAGCTTCAGAAAGATAACATACTTCGATGCGTTCGATCCCTAACTCTTTCCCTATCCCCTTTGCATTATCCTTTGGAATCACTGCCCTTTTAAATCCCAATCTTTGCGCCTCTTTTAACCGGATTTCGATTTGACTCACACTGCGAACCTCGCCACCCAACCCTACTTCTCCAACAAACACGATATCAGAAGGAATCACTTTTTCTTTAAAGCTCGATGCAATTGTCATGGCGATACCAAGGTCTGCTGCCGGTTCATCTATCTGAACTCCTCCCACGATATTCACGAAAATGTCCTGCCCGCCCAGCTTGAGTCCTATTCGCTTTTCAAGTATGGCAAGGAGCATCGAGACCCGGTTATAGTCGACACCACTTACTTTACGTTCAGGCATACCAAAATTTGCCCTTGCCACAAGCGCCTGTATTTCGACGAGCAATGCACGAGTGCCTTCCATGCAAGAAATAATGGTAGAACCGGCGCTGATCCTTCGCCCCTGAGAAATGAATATCTCTGAGGGATTATCTACTGGTTGCAATCCATTCTTTCTCATCTCAAAAATTCCAATTTCATCGGTAGAACCAAACCTGTTTTTGACCACGCGCAAGATCCGATAGCACTGGAATTTTTCTCCTTCAAAATATAAAACGGTATCTGCCATATGCTCCAATACCTTTGGGCCAGCGATAATGCCTTCTTTGGTTACATGTCCTACCAGGAAAATCGCAGATCCCGTAGACTTGGCAATGGAAATGAGCTCGCTCGCACATTGTCGTACCTGGGCAACCGTACCGGGAGCAGAATCAAAGTAGGGTTTATGCATCATTTGAATGGAATCAATTACGACAAGGGTTGGCCGTGTATTGTGAATATTTTCCAGGATAAAATCCAAATTCGTTTCTGCAACGACCAGCAAATTATCGGACAAAATGGATAACCTCTCGGCACGAAGTTTTGTCTGAGCTACAGACTCTTCTCCGGTTACATACAGAGTTGTGTATCCTTTCTGGCTAATGTACTGGCACACCTGTAAAAGGAGCGTAGATTTACCTATGCCAGGAGTCCCTCCGATCAGCACTGCAGAACCAACAATCAATCCACCACCAAGAATCCTGTCAAATTCCTTCATTCCCGTCTCAATGCAGGGACATTCCAGTGATTTTACCTGTGTTATTGGTTGTGGCAATTCACGATTGGACGTGACTGATTTATACCTTGAGCCTGGAGGGGTATCAAACTCTTCAATTGTCGAGTCCCATTCTCCGCAACCTCCGCAACGCCCTACCCATTTCAGACTCTTCCAACCGCAATGCCGACAAACATACACCACGCCTGTTTTTGTCATATGTATGAATGGAAAAACCATAAAAAAAGGGAAGATTTTACTCTCCCCTTTTATTTATCGCAATTTATTTCATCTCATCTATAGACTACTTTCAGCATTCGCCAGCGCAGGTTCCGGAGTTTCAACGATCTCATCAAAGGCCAGTTTACCGTCCTGTACCTTTGCCTTCACATGCTTTTTCCCTTCAAATTTGCCTTGGAGAATTTCCTCAGAAAGGGGGTCTTCTAAATAAGTTTCAATTGCCCGTCGAAGTGGGCGTGCCCCGAAATTTTGGTCGTATCCTTTGTCTATTAAGAAATCTAACACATCATCCGTTAGTGAAATGGTGATGTTGTAATTCTCCAGCCTCTTTTTAACGCCCGTCAACTCAATTTCTATAATTTTCTTTAACTCAACCTTATTCAAAGGCTTAAAGACAATAATATTATCCACTCGATTTAAGAATTCTGGACGGAAGTGTTTGTCAACCTCTTTCTTGAGTTGCTCTTTCATCACCTCGTAGGTATGTTCGTCGGTCACCTTTTTAAAACCTAAAGATGCCTGATTCTTAATAACATCAGCACCGATATTTGAAGTCATGATGATGACTACGTTGCGGAAATCTACGTGACGTCCGAAACTATCCGTGAGTTTCCCATCTTCCATAATTTGCAATAACATGTTAAATACATCGGGATGAGCCTTTTCAATTTCATCAAGTAATACAACGGCATAAGGACGCCGGCGGATCTTTTCTGTTAGCTGTCCCCCTTCTTCATAGCCTACATACCCGGGAGGGGCACCGATCAATCGCGAAATGTTATGTTTTTCCATATACTCAGACATGTCGATCTGGACGAGGGCATCTTCTTCCCCAAACAAAAATCTTGCCAATGACCTTGCAAGATGCGTCTTGCCAACACCCGATGGCCCCACAAATATGAAAGACGCCACCGGACGGTTTGGATTCTTCAACCCGGCACGGGAACGGCGTATCGCTTTGGCAACTGCCTTTGTTGCCTCTTCCTGGCTTACTACCATTTTATGGAGTTCCTCTTCCATACGAAGCAATCTTTTTGCCTCAGCAGATTCGATACGTGTCATAGGAATTCCCGTCATTTTAGAAACAACCTCGGCAACTATTTCACTATTCACAACACCCTCAACCTCAGATCGCGTTTCCCGCCATTCTTTCTCGATGGTTTCCTTTTTCTTTTTCAGCTTATCGGCTTTATCTCGTAAACGAGCTGCCCTTTCAAAATCCTGAATCGCAACGGACTCATCTTTATCTTTTTCCAATTTATTGATTTCTTCCTCGATATGTCTTAAGTCGGGAGGTTGTGTGGTTGCCTTGAGCCGTACCCTCGAACATGCTTCATCAATTACATCAATTGCCTTGTCAGGAAGGTATCTCCCCGTAATGTACCGTATGGAGAGCTCCGTTGCAGATTCTAACGCATCGTCTGTAATTTGAACCTTGTGATGCGCTTCGTATCGGTCACGAAGCCCTTTTAATATTTCAACAGTCTCTTCCTTTGAAGGGGGTTCGACAATAATTGTTTGGAACCGTCTCTCAAGGGCACCGTCTTTTTCAATATATTTTCTATATTCATCCAATGTGGTAGCACCAACACACTGTATTTCACCGCGCGACAGCGCTGGTTTTAATACATTGGACGCATCAATGGCGCCCTCTGCTCCGCCAGCTCCCACCAAGGTGTGCAATTCATCAATAAACAGGATAATATTCTTTGCTCTCTTTACTTCGGACATTACGGCCTTAATACGTTCTTCAAACTGACCTCTGTACTTAGTGCCAGCTACCATCATTGCAAGGTCTAAGGCAACAATCCTGCGATCTCTTAAAAGTTCAGGAATATTTCCTTGCACCACAGCCTGCGCAAGGCCTTCAACAATGGCTGTTTTCCCAACTCCCGCCTCCCCTAACAACACCGGATTGTTTTTGGTTCTGCGGCACAAGACTTGAATCACCCGTTCAATTACATCCTGCCTCCCAATGACCGGGTCGAGTTCATGTTCGCGGGCTTGCTGAGTAAGGTCGCGACCAAAAGAATCCAAAGCCGGCGTTTTCGATTTCCCTTTCTTTTCTTCCTTTTCTTGATTCATACTGCCTTGCACTGCCTCAGAACCCAAGAGGCCTATGACCTCCTCCCGGACATCTTCGAGTTTTACACCCAGATTGAGCAATACTTGTGCTGCCACTCCTTCCTGTTCCCGGAGCAGTCCCAATAACAAATGTTCGGTCCCAATATAATTATGTCCCAATGCCCTCGCCTCTTCCATTGCATACTCCAATACCTTTTTTACGCGTGGGGTAAAAGGCAGTTGTCCTACCGAAACCAAGTCTGACCCGCTTTGAACAATTTTCTCAACTTCCAGGCGGATCTTCTTTAGTTCGATGTCCAGGTTTTGCAAAACATTGGCGGCAACCCCGCTGCCTTCTTTTACCAAACCCAGCAAAATATGCTCGGTACCAATATATTCGTGATTAAATCGCCTGGCCTCTTCTCGTGCAAGAGCCATAACTTTTCGAGCACGGTCTGTAAAACGATCAAACATAACACACCTATCCTTTCGAACTTTATATCTCTTCCAGGCGTTTTCTTACATACGCTGCGCGAATTATATTTCTCTGCTGAGAATCAAGTTCGCGCCCTTCTAACTTCTGTAAGTGCCCCGGTAAGGTAAGAATGAAAAGCTCATTTAAGGTTTTCATTTCAATAGTATTAATTATTCCCAAATTAACTCCCATGCGCACCTGAGACAACAGATGCATAATCTCCTCTGAAGAAATCATCCGCGCCACCTTAAGCATGCCATAAGACCGCCATATACGGTCCTCTAATTGTTCCCGACTCTCAGCAATTAATGCTTTTCGCGCCATCCTCTCATAACTCGTAATCCTGGGAATTACACTTTCTATAATTTCAATAATTTCCGGCTCAGACTTACCGAGGGTAAACTGATTTGATATCTGATACAAATCTCCGGAGACCTGCGTCCCCTCACCATACAAACCCCTTACCACCAACCCAAGTTTCATAACTGCATTAAATACCTTTTCAATATGGTGCGTCATCCCCAATGCAGGAAGATGCAACATAACCGAGGCCCTCATCCCTGTGCCAACATTGGTGGGACAGGCAGTCAAATAACCAAAACGAGAAGAGTAGGCATAAGTCAATTTTTTCTCCAACTTGTTATCGACATCATCAATTGTTTTCCAGGCCTCTTTTAATTCGAACCCAGAGCGAATTACCTGTATCCTTAAGTGATCTTCTTCGTTGACCATCAGACTAATGGTCTCTGATTTTCCGAACGCCACACCTCTTTCTCCCTCTCCTCCTGCATGTTCCCGGCTAATGAGGTGTCGCTCTACCAGAAAAAGCCTCTCTACAGGGTCGATGTTCGCAAGATTTATATAATGAAGATCTGAAGTAATCTCGGCTTCTTTGATTTTATTTCTTACAATTCCTTCTAGTTCCCTTTTTTGCTTTACATTAGCCCTTGAAAGGAAAGGAAATCTTGCCACATTTCGCGCAAGACGAATCCTGCTGCTGATAACAATGTCTGACTCAGCCCCCGTTCCTCTCAACCATTCACCGGTATTATCAGCCAGATCGCTAATCTTCATTGGTGTCGCCTGAAAGTTCATAAATCCTGTCCCGTAGTTCTGCAGCCTTTTCATAATCCTCTTTTTCAACGGCTTTATTCAGTTCATTCCGCAACTGCATAAGCTCATTTTTTTTAATCAATTCTTTTCCCGCCTTTGACGGCACCTTTCCCACATGTTGGGTACTCCCGTGCATCTTTTCTAACAACGGAATTAACCCCTTTCTGAAAATCGTGTAATCCATCGGGCAGCCCAACCGGCCGTTGGATCGGAATTCTAAGTAGGATAATCCACATACAGGACAAACAATTTTTGACATCTCACTGATTTCCGGGGCTACCTGGTTAATGAGACTCGTTAGTATTTCGGTTGGTGAAGGTACTTTGGCAAGCTGCGTATTAATACCCTGTGCACATTCTTCACAGAGATGTCGTTCTTTTTTTGTTGTGCCTACGATCTCAGTTAAATGCACGGTCGCATGCTTTTTATTGCAAGATTCACACTTCATTCTATGTATACCTCAATCGGCTGTAATATTTATCCCCAGTCATCTTTTTTCCCATTTTAACACATCTATAACTTTTCCTAAAGAACTTTTTTCAGATACTATCTCCTCACGTATCCGATTTTCTCTTTCCAAACAATCCATACCGTAATTAACCCAACTGTCGGCTTTTAACAGAGGAATCACCATTAATCCATCGTCGTCACCAACAATCCAATCCCCCGGATTGATCTGAATTCCTGCGATATGAATAGGGATGTTGATTTCTCCAAACCCCTTAGGCTCACCGGCAGTTGGCGTTGCCATCTTTGTAAAGATAGGGAAATTTAATTTTCTAATCTCTGCAACATCACGCATCGCTCCATGAATAACAGCACCACGTATTTTTTTCTGCAATGCACTATGGGTTGCTAATTCCCCCCATACTGCGGGACCCACTCCCCCGGCATCAATGACAACAACATCCCCTTCTTTTGCAATATCTATAGCCTCAACGGGTTTTGCCCAATCACCAGGATATGTCCGAACGGTAACCGCATTTCCCAGGAGTTTAATATTTGAATATATCGGATATAATCCTGCAATCCCTTCTGCGCGATGATTGCCGTCCGAGATATTTGCCGTAGAAAGTTTCTCGAGAGCCTCGCGGACGCCCTCGTGCGATACCCTTTTAAATAGTGTTGTTGAAATCCGCCGTTTCTCGTTGACGGCGCTTTTCATGCTTTCTGTTGCAGCCTTTGCGTTCTTTGATTTACTTATATATCCGCCAACAATGACAATACTCGCCCCTGCGTTTATTGCATCTATTACATTTTCAGAATTAATGCCGCCTGCAACGGCAATGGGTACCTTTACTCTGCTGCAAATGCGTCGCAAGACATCGAACGGTGTTTTTCCATACATTTGATCGTCTATGGCGGTATGAACAGCAATATAATCAGCGCCCCATTTTTCTATATCGGCAATGCGTTCTTCTATTTTATCAGTATTTATGCAATCAACGCAAATTTTCAAACCATAATTTTTCCCTGCTTCTATACACTCTTTGATGGTTGAATCCGGGGCATTTGCCATCACAACAGCAATGTTCGCTCCTGCCTTGGCCGCCATTTCCATTTCTGCACGGCCGGCATCCATGGTCTTCATATCTGCGATCAGGGTTTTCCCGGGAAACAATTTTCTGAAATGCCGTATCGCATGCATCCCTTCACTTTTAATAAGCGGAGTGCCAATCTCCAACCAATCCACTCCTCCTTCAATCGCCTCTTCAGCAACTTTGATGGCCCTGTGAAGATCAACAAAATCAAGGGCTACTTGCAATATTACCGCCATACTATTACACTCAAATTGGAAAAGAACTATTATTCGAAATATGCTGCTCCACAACGGTCAGATTCCCAGGTAGTGACCTTTTCTACCTTAACCCCTGGTGGCAAAGTTTTCTTTAATTCATCGTACAGTATTTTAGATAGATTTTCGGTAGTAGGATTTAACACGGTAAAGTCTGCAAGTTCATTTAAATAAACATGGTCAAACCTGCTTATAATTTCTCCAATGATACTTTTCGCATCTCTAAAGTCCATAACCATACCTAATTTATCTAATTTTTCTGCCTTTAAGATAACCAGCAACTTCCAATTGTGGCCATGGAGCCTTTCACATTGTCCTTTGTATTCTCGTAAGTTATGCGCTGCGGAAAAATCGGTTTCAATGGTGAGTTCAAACATGCCTTTATACACCTCAAATGCGGTACTTTCGCCTTAGTTACAGAAAATCAAATTTAAATATTATCGAAAATCTTATCACTCGCAAAAATAAAAGTCAAGGGTTTTTTGATTGGTTGCATAGCCTTAACCACTCATTACTAAAAAACATAGGATAATTTAAGAGGTAACAAATGTATTATTTTCTCTTAAATTGTCTTTGTAGCTCGTCCAGAGAAAAAAAAAGGGCCGTGGGTCTCCCATGCGGACAATTATTTGTATAGGCATTCAGGGTCTTTTTCATTTTTAAAAGCTCTTCTATCTCTTGCGGTTCTAATCGTTGTCCTGCCTTAATGGCGCCTTTGCATGCCATGACGCTTATTAATTTGTTTAAAATCTTGTCTTTTCCCTTGAGATAATCCTCATTGCCCAAATCAGCCAATAAGCTTTCTATAAATTCTTTGCCACGGAGATGTCTTAGTACCTGAGGGAAGGAACGAATTGCTATGGTACATTGCCCAAACTCCTCAATCTCCACCCCCAACTCTCCAAGATAATCCTTTAAACTGATAATGTTAAAAAAATCCTTTGGACCCAACTCTACCAGTTCAGGCATTAACAGTCGCTGTCGGACTGTTTTTGATTCATGGATATCTCTTTCTATTTCATGATATAGAATTATTTCATGCAGTGCGTGTTGGTCTATAATATTTAACCCATCGTCTGTTTCTTCAACGATGAAAGCGTTGTGAATTTGAAGACACGGCTTCTTTCTATTAATCCCTTCCGCAGGAGATGCCGTTTCTCTCCTATCTTTAATGCCCTGGATTTGAGTATCGCTATCTGCCTCAGATTTTTTTGCATCTGAAAATTCCCCATATCTCCCTTCACTACCATTTCCTGAGACAGCGACGGGAATCTTCTCTTTGTTAAAAGAGGCAAAGTTATCAGACTTGCCTGTAGCGGTGGGGATGGACAAATCCGCATCATCCTGCGCGTCTTTTGTTTCACCTGCTTTTCCAAAAGAAAACTGTTCCCATAAAGACTTCTTAACAAAGCCAATCTCTTCCGCCTGTGCCGATTCCTTTTCTGATCTCTGGATAAAAGATGGCACACGAACAGATTTCGGCGTTGATTTATTCAAGCCCTCTTTTAACGCAGAGAGGACGTAATTATAGATTGCCGTGGTATTCCGGAAACGGACCTCGGTTTTTGTTGGATGAACATTCACATCCACCTCAGATGGTTCTACCTGTAAAAATAAAAACACAATGGGGTACCTTTTGTGCATTAATTTCCCGTGGTAGGATTCGTAAATGGCGCGAAAGATGGCGCTGTCCTTGATGTATCGCCCATTTAAAAAAACAAACTGCATCCTCGCATTGGCTTTGTCAAAAAAGGGCGGGGCAATATATCCCGAAAGGGCAAACATCTCCTCCCGAAGAAACACGGGGATGAGATGCTTTCTCATTTCTTCGCCAAAAAACGTTGCAATTCGTTCTGCCATGTCCTGGACAGACGGAAGGTTAAACACCGTCCTGTTGTTATGCATCAGAGTAAAATGAATACCTGGGTAGGAGAGCGCGAACCTCGTGAGTACCTCGGAAATGTAAGCCATTTCTGTGGGTATTGCTCGTAAAAATTTCTTACGTACGGGGACATTAAAAAACAGATCTCGCACACCAACTTGCGTGCCTTCAGGCGCACCACACTCCTTAATTTGCCCTAAAACTCCTCCGTCAATCGCTATTTCTGTTCCTTGTATTGCCCCTCGTATCCTGGAGATTATGCTGGCGTGCGAAACGGCCCCAATGCTGGGCAATGCTTCTCCTCGAAAACCAAGCGTATGGATTGCAAACAGATCGTCTGCGTTGTGAAGTTTGCTGGTGGCATGGCTTTGAAACGCAAGGGCAATATCTTCCGCGTCCATTCCCATACCATCATCCGATATCCGTATCAACTTCCTCCCCCCATCCTCCAAATAGGTGTCAATCCTTGATGCCCTGGCATCGATTGAATTTTCAATCAATTCTTTTACTACGGCTGCTGGACGGTCAATTATCTCGCCGGCAGCAATTTTGTTAATAACGGTTGTAGGAAGAATCTTAATGTGTGACATCTTGCATTCCCTGAAAAGTAATTGCTAATTCCTGAGTTTCAATAATATCACGTAATTTATTTAAATCATACTAAATTTAGTCATAATACAGAATTCCTTCAGTTGCAAAAAAAAGATTAAACTTCTACAAAGATATGCCGATAGTATTCTAATGTTTTTTGTAAAGCCCAATTATTAGTCAAATAGGCAATTTGCATAAGGAGAAGCAGGCAATGAAAAAATATTTTACCTTTATCCGGTGGGGGGTTTTTGTCATAATTCTATCATTGACGATGGTTGTAAAAGGATATGGCCAGGGCTTGTTTGAGACAAGCCTGACCGTTGCGTATTCGGACTTGTATTTAATTGAGGTAGAAGCAAAAATTAGCGTGCATGATAACGGCGAAGTAGAATTGTCTGTAGAAGGACTACGATCTGCGGATGGTCAACTCCTAAATCAAAACTGTATCCTTGTTGTTGAAACAGAGATCAATGATAATCCTAAAACGTATTCAAGATCATTCACCATTACCGAAGGAAAAACTGAATTAGAATTTCCCCTTGAAGGGCTCAATAAAGACGACAAGCTTGAGATTGTGCATGTTGCAATCAACAAAGAAACATCGCCAACGCCTACTCCAGGGGCGACTGCATCACCGACACCAACCAGCTCTCCATTTGCAACACCTCTCGTAACGCCTACACCTTCCCTTGTCCGCGCAAGTACAAGCTTGTCAATACTGGTGCCAGGCGGCATAATATCAAAATCCACAATTCCTACCCCCACACCCATTGCCACACCTTCGCCTATCCCCACGGCGACACCATCAGTGATACAGGCAGATGTTGAAATAAAACCTGAAATTATCAACCTGAAAAGCAACGGTAAATTTAAGGCGTTTATCGAGATTGATTCTGATTCTCCTTATGACGTTGACGATATAGTGACAGAAACCGTCGAATGCGAGGGGGCAAAGGCTCTTGATGGGAAGGTGGACAAGAATCGATTTGTCGCAACATTTAATACACAAGACTTAGACCTGGGTTCTGGAATAAAATTTTACAAAGGCAAAAAAGACGAAAAGGAGAAAAGGAAATTTACGGTTACTGGCGAATTAGGAGATAGTGTCAGATTTGAAGGCAGCGATACGGTGAAAGTAAAGGGTAGCGCTGACGACGATGATGACGATAACGAGGACGATCATGACAACCATGAAAAAAAGAGGCATCGGTAAACAAAAAGTATTTGCAAATAAAAGTGAAAAAGGGAGGCTTTTGGCCTCCCTTTTTTATTTGATCTTTATTATAATTGTTTTTAATAATAAGTAAAAAACCTTTAACAATGAGACCATCGTAATGGGAAAAAGTACATGCTTACCACTGAGTGGGAAACTGAAATCAATAAATGTGCCAAATGCGGCAAATGCCGCTCAATCTGCCCCGTGTTTATTGAAACCGGCAACGAATCCATGGTGGCGCGCGGGCGCATAAGCCTTGCCGATGCATTACGAAACGGCGAGATTGTCCGCACGGAACTTTTAAGAGAGTATCTTCTCTCCTGCAAGAAATGTCTCCGGTGCTCCCGTATCTGCCCATCGGGTGTTGATTATGATTTCATCATCCAAACCATGCTTGATGATCTGGCAAACCACATCGGCATATGGCTGATACCGCGGATTATATTCCGGCTGTTTTTGACACGAAGGTGGCTATTTAACCTGCTTTTAAAAGCTACCAGTATCTTTCAACGCATAGTTCCATTGAAACGTCACGGTACCATGCGGCATCTGCCTTTCATGTTTATGGGTGGCAGATGGATTCCTCCTTTGGCAAAAGAGTCTGTACTAAAAAAACATCGGAACACGAGAAAGATAAAATCTCCCAAAATGAAAGTAGGATTTTACGTGGGTTGTCTCATCAATTACTTCTATACCGATATTGCTGATGCAGTGATTGAGGTATTAAACCATTTTGAGGTAGAGGTTGTTGTCCCGCCGGGACAGCTATGTTGTGGCATCCCTGCAAGATCATTGGGAGATGTCAAAACGGCGCGAAGATTGGCGGAAACAAACGTGGATGTATTTGAGAAGGCCAACGTCGATTTTGTTATCAATGCCTGTGCCACCTGCGGAAGAACCCTGAAAAGGGATTACCCGCGCATCCTGGGAGACCGCTGCCTAAAATTCACCAATAAATTATATGATATCTCTGAGTTTATTGAAAAATATTGTACCTATGAGGCAAAGTCGCTGAATACAAAAATTACCTATCACGATCCTTGTCATCTGCATTGGGGACAAAACATCTCGAAACAGCCCAGGGATATCTTGAGACATTCTTCCGACTTCCAGGAGATGGAAAACCCGGAGCGATGCTGCGGTGGTGGTGGGGTATTTAACTTGTTACACTATGACCTCTCCAGGAAGATCGGTGAGTACAAGGCAAAGGCCATAGAGAAAAGCGGTGCAAATGTCGTGGCAACGGGTTGCCCCGGATGTCGGCTGCAAATTGAAGATCTCCTTGCGGCAAATGGTTCTGCAGTTAAATGCACCCACACGATACAGGTACTACGAGACGCGTTGCTATTGCCTCGCTGATGTTATAGATGTCATACATGTATCCTGATATTTATGCAAGTGAAAGACTGATCGACTTTCAGCTTGTATTCACCCTTTGACTTCTGTATATTTAAATTTTCGTACTCATGGTATAATGCTTTTTTGAATTTTGTTTTCGGGGTAGCGCTGTGATCTTATTCATAAAACATATCGATATTGAAGGCCCTGGTACTCTTGCAGATTTTCTGGAAGATAATAAGTTGCCATACACAGTTATTGATCTCTCGCATGGCGATAAAGTGCCTAAACTGGAAAAAGATTTTCAGGCGGTTATTTGTCTCGGTGGTCCGATGAACGTGTATGAAGAGGAGAAATACCGGTTCCTGAAAGAAGAGGATATCTTACTTAAGAGAATCGCTGACGAAGAGGTGTCATTTTTGGGAATCTGTCTGGGCGCACAATTGATTGCAAAGGCAACCGGCGCTAAAGTGACAAAAAATCCCGGAAAAGAAATTGGATGGTATAAGATAGTTCTTAACGAGAATGGATTAAGGGATGATTTATTTCAAGACCTTCCGGAAGTTTTCAAGGTGTTTCAATGGCACGGCGACACCTTTGGCATCCCTCAAGGAGGAAACCGATTAGCCTTCGCAGAATTATGCCAGAATCAGGCGTTAAAATACGGCCGGAATATTTACGGTGTCCAGTTTCACGTAGAAGTGACAAAAGATATGATCGCCCGGTGGGCCGATGCTTATCAAGGTGAACTGGAATCTCTCAAAGGTATTGTCGCGGACAAACAAAAGATGCTGGAAGATTATGACAGATTAGAGAAAGATTATATGAAACAAGCGGAGCAATTCTATGTAAATTTTTTCACGGTAGCAGGCTTGTTGAAAAAAAAATTTTTTTCCTTTGGCCACAAACGGAAAGGATCAGCTTAGGCACAAACACGGACAAACTTTCTTTCTCCGTGCCACCCAGAAAACCTCCTAAATAAAATAAAAATTCCCATGCTGTGAACTGAAGATTCTCAGACCTTTCAAAAACTCCATCTCGCCAAACATAGCTCACACAATCGCGCAAAGCAGAGGCAATTCATGGACAGACAGAGGGCTTGTCTTTTATATTGACTGAGAAAGTGAAATCTGTTAAGGTAAAAGCGATTTTACTATGAACAACTGCATCAATACCCTCACCAAAGGCTACCCTTTTCTCAAAACAAATGGTTGTGTTTAAACAAACTATAAATAGTTTTCTTCTGCAAAAACTACAAAAATCGCTTTGTAGTTCATTCCTCGTATTGATAAGTCTGTCGTGCATGGCAGGATGTTCGGCAATCTCAGAGAAATTTGCGATTGAGAAGGTACATCTAAAGACAGCCATTGAACTTCGGCGAAAATTGGATGAGTGGACAGAACAGTTGCATTCCCAGGATCCTACCATTCGAAGCTCAGCGGCCGTTTCTTTATTGGGGCTCAATCTTCTCAATGCGCAGGAACCGTTGGTGAGAATATTAAAAGACACCAAGGAGCGTGAGGACGTTAAGATCTCCGTTATTAAAGCGTTTGGATTTACCAAAGACGATCGGGCAACCGACGTCCTGATTTCTTTGCTGGATTGTGATTCTGCTGCCATACAGAATGCCGTGGTCGAAACCCTGGGGGAATCAAAAACAGCAAATTCCGTTCTGACGATGTCGGAAGCAATACTGGATCCTCAACGGTCACTCAATGCAAAGATATTATTGGCAAAGGCGCTGGGAAATACGAACGATCGGGATGCTATAGAACCTTTGATTAAGATACTTGAGGTAGATGACCCTGGGTTGCGGGAAAGTGCAAAAAAATCTCTGGAAAAGATCACAAAACTTTCCAGCGGCAATGATGCTGTTTGGTGGAATGAGTGGTGGGCGCTAAATAAGACAAAAACACGTGAACAATGGCTTGAGGATATCGTAGTCAAACAGGAAGAGCACGAGAAACAACTGGAATCAAAAATCGGACAAATGAAACTTGAGATGGCTCAAAAGTCAATCAGGCTGCTTGAGACCAGGCCTGATAAAATGGACCCGAAACCTTTAATTGAGGCCATCAAGAGTGACTATCCCGAAGTGAAAATATTTGCGGCAAAAGAATTAATAAAGCTCAAAGACCCATCGGTTGTTGATGTATTAATTCAGGCTATTTCAGACACATCGGAAGAGGTTCGCATCGAAGCAATTCAGGCATTGGGAGAGATTGGTGACGAGAGGGCTGTTGAACCCCTGATTGACGCCATGGACGACGAAAGCCTTGTCGTCAGAGAAAAGACGGCGAAATCCCTGGGTAAGTTGGGGAAACATGAGGCAGGAGATGCGTTAATTTCGTCGCTAATCAACAATTCTGATTTATCCATTGTCTGCGCGACAATAGAAGCGCTGGGACAAATTGGAGACACACGGGCAGTTGACCCTTTACTGGTTTTTTTAACACATAAAGAACCAAATATACGAGAATGTACGGCAGCAGCACTTGGAAAACTCCGTGATAGCCGTGCGGTAGATTCTTTGGTTGTCGCATTGAATGACGAACAGGAACGAGTGCGTTGGTATGCCGCCGATAGTTTGGGTAAAATCGGAAACCCTATCTGCATAGATTCCCTTATTAAGCTCCTCTCTGATACCAGTGCGCGGGTGAGAGAATCAGCTGTCACGGCATTAGGACAAATTGGAAATCAACAGGCGATAGAGTCTTTGATAAAAGCGCTTCAGGATAGTGACAAACGCGTAGCGGAACAAGCAGCAGAATCTCTGGTTAATATTAAAAATATGAATTTTGATACTATGGACACCGTGTCAACCTCGTTTTATACCAACAAAGATTACAAAAGGGCGGAAGCCATTCTTGAGAGACAAATTACAGAATATTCGAAACTGCCCGATATGCAGGAAAAGATTTTTCAAACCAGGACAAAGTTAGCGAAAACTCTGTTTGCATTACGAGACTGGCAAAAGGCGCTTGGTCTTTACGAAGAGGTTGCAAAACAATCCCCGTCTGACAACACCATAAAAATGGAACTCATCCAGTGTTTAAAAGAGATAAAGCAATACGATCGTGCATTAGAATGGTACTCTACCTGGATCAAAGAAAACCCGGAAAATAATCAATTATATTGGCAGGGTCGTTTGGACATAGCCAAGACCATGGCTGAACAAGGAAACTATGAAAATGTACAGGGTCTTATCGACGGTCTGAAAGGCGATGACCCCAATTTGGGTGGAGAGTTATTCAAGCCACAATTTCAGGCATTACGTGAACAGTGCACAAAGGACATGGTCAATCAAAACAGGATAAGTCAGCATGTCGACTCGGAAGTAACATCCGGTGTTCAGGACAAAGAATAACCATATTTGAGGCATTCGTATATTTATGAAAATACTTATTGTCGGTGCTGGTGCCGTTGGATTTAATCTGACAAAACAATTATCAAAAGAAGGACATGACATCTCAGTCGTAGAAAAAAGCCCGGATCTTGTAAGGCGGATTAGTGAAAAACTCGATGTACGTGTTGTATCAGGAAGTGCCAGCTCCCCAACGATCCTGGAAGAGGCTGGGATAAAAAACACCGATATACTACTGGCAGTTACCAACAGTGACGAGATCAATATCGTGGCATGTATGATTGCCCATAATTACGGTGTCAAAACCAAAATTGCCCGGATAAGAAGCCCCGAGTTTACTGATGAACAACCGGTCATGCACCAAAATGGCTTCCACATAGATCACGTGGTAAATCCGGAAAAAATCACGGTTAGTTCTATTTTGAATATAATTGGAACGCCGGGGGCCATCTATGTAGCCGATTTCACAGAAGGCGATATCCTTTTGAGGGGGTTCAACGTACCGGATGATGCTCCAATCGCAGGGAAAAAACTCTCTGAATTAAAGGAAGTTGAATCCACAGATTCATTTCTCATCGTTGCCATCCAACGAAACGAGGAGATGGTCATCCCGACGGGTGAAACCAAAATACTGCCGCATGACAATATTTTTGTGATCGTGGCAAAGGCGGCATTGCCTTATTTTCTGCCAATGGTCAACAGGCGTGCAGACGAGGTTGAAAAGGTCGTTATCTATGGCGTAAATCGTGCAAGTATTGAGCTGGCAAAAAAACTGGAAGAGCAAAAGATTGGTGTTACCATAATTGAACCCGATAGTGAAAAAACCCAACAGGCCGCAACGATTCTTGATAAAACGATCATACTTCAAGGGAACGCCCTTGATATCGACCTACTGAAGGAATCATCCATTGACATTGCTGATTTCTTCGTGGCTGTATCCGAGAGCGAACAAACTAATATCCTGTCGGCGTTATTAGCCAAAAGGCTTGGCGCAAAGAAGGCAATCGTGCTCACCGTAGACCCAGCATTTGTGCCTATTATCAATTCACTAGGTATGGATATTGTAATAAATCCGCGTCTCATTACGGTGGGTTCAATATTACAGTATATTCGGCGCGGGCACACGCTTTCCGTAGTAAAATTTCAGCAAAGTGAGGCCGAGGCCATAGAGCTGGTAGCCGCGGAAGGCTCAAAGATTGTAGGTAAGCCCCTCCGCGAAGTATCCTTTCCTCAAGGTTCAATCCTGGGCGCTCTTGTACGTGAAGGCGTCATGCAGATACCGGCAGGCAATACCATAATTAACCCCGACGAGAGAGTCATCGTCTTTGCTCTACCCAATGCCGTAGAAAAGGTTCAATCCCTTTTCATCAGCAAAAAAAACCGAACATAAATTCTTCCATGTATAAACCACACAGATTATGAATATTCCCGTTGTCTTGTATACCGTAAGCAACCTGGTACTCATGCTGGCTGCAATCCTGCTTATTCCATTTGGTGTGGCCAGTTATTATAACGACGATGCTGCAATGTGGGCATTCATTCACACCATTATAATCACCGGTATTTTAGGCGGACTAAGTAAGGCATTTTTCAGAAAAAAGGACGCGGAAATCGGCATTCGGGACAGTATCGCTATTGTGACGTTCAGCTGGATCGTGTGTATCTTTCTGGGCGCACTTCCTTTCTGGTTTTCTGGTGTATGTACAACGTATTGTGACGCTGTTTTCGAAACAACCAGCGGTTTCACCACCACCGGGGCATCTATCTTTAAGGATGTTGAGGTACTACCCCAGAGCATCCTCTTTTGGAGGGCATTTACTGCCTGGTTGGGAGGTATGGGAATCATCGTCATCTTTGTTGCCTTGCTGCCTGCGATGGGCGTTGGTGGCTATCAGCTTTTTAGCGCCGAGGTCAGCGGACCAACTGCAGACAGATGGAAACCAAGGATAGGTGAGACGGCAAAATTACTGTGGATCATCTATCTCATCCTTACCGCCTCTATGATATTGGCCCTCTTCTGCGGGGGCATGCCCATTTTTGATACAATATGCCATACCTTCAGTACGGTATCTACCGCTGGTTTTTCTACGAAAAATACGAGTATTGCATTTTATAACAATTTTTATATAGAAATTGTTGTTGCGGCCTTCATGTTTATTTGTGGATGCAACTTCGCACTTTACTATAAATGTTTTCAAAAAGAATTTAAGAAGGTTCTTAATAATTCGGAGCTTAAATTCTTTGCAGGTCTCGTTTTAACGGCAATTGTATTTGTGGCACTGACTTTATACTTTAGCCAACCTGAATCCTTTAATGGTGGAATCAAGGATAACCGTTATTATGATTTAGGAAATTCCTTTCGATATGCCTTTTTCCAGGTGACAACGGCAAGCTCTACATCAGGGCATGCTTCTGTCGATTTTGATTTATGGCCTAACTCCTGTCGATTTTTATTAATCTTATTAATGTTTATCGGAGCCTGCGCAGGTTCAACGGGCGGTGCCATAAAATGTGTACGGATATTATTATTGCTAAAATCAAGTTTGAGAGAATTGGTACGAATTTTAAGACCACGCATGGTGAAACATGTTAAGATCAACGGTGAATCAGTAAGCGAGGAAATTATTACGGAAAGTTCTGTATTTTTTGTCGTTTATTTAGGCTGCTTTGGTATTTGTACGCTAGCATTAATTGCTTTAAATACGGACATAATTACCGCCTTTTCCGCCGTGGCGGCATGCATGGCCAACTGTGGACCTGGTCTGGCAAAGGTTGGTCCTATGGCCAACTATAGCGACATGGCTTATGCCGGTAAGTGGGTCTTGAGTTTCTGTATGCTCTTAGGCAGATTGGAAATTTATAGTTTGATCCTACTCTTTTTACCGATGACATGGAAACGTTAGAAATCAAACATTAGAATTCTATTGACTCATAAAAAATGAGATGATATACTTTAAAATCTCACAGGGGCGATTAGCTCAATTGGCTAGAGCACTTGCCTTACAAGCAAGGGGTCATAGGTTCGAGTCCTATATCGCCCACCACTGACTTTATAATTACAATATTTTGGGGCCGTAGCTCAATTGGTTAGAGTACCAGACTGTCGATCTGGATGTTGCGGGTTCGATTCCCGTCGGCCTCGTTTTTTTCAATCCTCTACGGATCAATGGCTTAGCACTTTTGACCCGTTCAGAATACCGTCCCCCATGTATCCCCGAAAAATCATTAATTCTTTTTATGTGATTTTTTTGAGAATTAATAATTGAACCTATGAGGCAGGAGAACCAACGATAATTCATTCTGTGAATAAGTAGTTTTTTGTTTAAACAAAAGGAAGGAACTATTGAAAACACATGAATCCTTTATCTTCTGATACACACCCAGAGGTTGAACGACTTCATATTGAACTGATCCGCAAGGCACCAATTTTCAGACGATTGCAGATGGTCTCCTCATTAACGCAATCCGGTATCAATCATCCTTCAAGGAGGGCGGGAAGGTTTCAAGCCGCCAATGGAGTGATATAATTTGGAATATTAAGGGTGCAAGGATCGCAATTAGACATACCTTATCTTAACCAATGGGCAAAAGAGTTGACCGTTTCAGATTTACTTAAAAAGGTAATTGCGGAAGCTGGGCAGTATTAATCGGGCAAGAGTCGTCTATAGTTTATTGTTTTTGGTTATTGGTCGGTAACAGTGTAGTTCCCCTATAGAGGACGTTACTTCAAAAGAAGGTTCTATCCTTCGTCTTGACAATCAAGGTTTGCCGCTTGAAATTGAAATATTTAGTGTCTGAACGAAAACGCACTTTTTTTCGTTCAGACACTCCTTAGTTGGCAGATCGGAGACAGAAATCTCCGACTTACCAGCTAAATTTCCAACATGGCTGGGTGCATGGTGTCGGTGTGAGACTCCGGCCAAGATATTTTAACTTCTTGGCTTTTGGGGAAGAAAAATGCGAGGACATTGCTAATCCTTAATCCCATTGATATACATTATCGTCGTAGTACAACTCAAGCTTGTGTTTGTGTTTTAGTTCTTCCTGGGCTAAAATTTTGCACAAATTTTTCATCTCAGGATTATCCGTTGACTTAGCCATACCCACATAGAAGTTATAGGACTTTTGTTCCTTCTTCATGGCAACAATCAGCACATCCTGAAAATCTTTGACTTCAGAAATGTCTTTATCAACCAGATATTCTGAAATATGAAGATCCTGGATTTTTTCAGGTTTGAATTTCTTAACCTTGGAAGTATCAAAATTTTGCAACAGGTCCCTATGCTTTATCTCTTCACCAGCTAGTTCCTTTAGCCACAATTGTGCAGCTGCATCTTTAACAAATTTTAAGGCATCCATATAAAATTTATATGCTTTATCTTCTTGCTGCGCTGCCTGCTTAATAATTTCTTTCACATCCAATGTTGCCATTCGTTCCTCCTTCTATAATATTTAAGGTATTAACAAGACCTGACTACAGAGAAAACAAAAGAATCATTTTCTTATATTTCGATTTTCGAATAAGATGAATAAGTTCATTTCGCTGCCTTGCCTAATGCTTTTAATTCGGCAAGCTTGTGTTCCGCCGCAATAGCGGCTGTAACTCCTTCCCCGATCGCTGTCGCAATTTGCCGGTATGAATTTTTCCGAATATCACCAACGGCATACAATCCTTCGACAGCCGTTTCCATATGAATGTTAGTCTCAATGTGACAACCGGCGTCCGTACACAACAAATTACCGAGAAAATCCGTATTCGGCACACTCCCAATAAAAATAAAAACACCCTGACATGGAATATCCTTTTTTTCCTTTGTCAAAATGTTTTGAGTAACAACGCCGTCAACTTTTTCCTGCCCATAAATACTTTCAATGACGGTATTGAATATAGTTTTTATCTTTGGATTTGAAAAGGCCTCGTCCAGATAAATTTTTGTAGCTCTGAATTCATCCCTCCTGTGTACTATTTGTACCGATTTGGCATATTTGGTCAGGAAAATACCCTCTGTTATGGCAGAATCTCCTCCGCCAACAACAACTACATCTTTGTCCCGAAAGAAAGCCCCATCGCAAGTTGCACAATAACTAACGCCCCTCCCGTAGAATTCATCTTCACCTGGCACACCCAGTTTTTTAGGCTCTGCACCAGCGGCTAAAATTACCACATGACTTCCATAGGCATCGGTATCAGTCGTCACGACCTTTAAACCATTTTCTACGTGTAATTTCAAGACCTCTTCGTATCGAATCTCCACACCAAACCGCTTGGCTTGGGCTTCCATGCGTTGCGTCAAATCAACACCACTGATAACTTCAGGAAACCCAGGATAATTTTCAATCAGCTCTGTGCCAACTAACTGTCCACCCAAAAATTTTTTCTCAAGGATTACCGTTTTTAACAATGCCCGGCAGGTATAAACAGCAGCAGCTAGGGCGGCAGGCCCTCCACCAACAATAACCACGTCGAAATCTTTGTTCACATCCCCTTCAACCCTTTCAATGCATTCAAGACCTGCCATCCATAAAAATTTAATGCAAACTGTTTTTTCTCAATATGACATTCCAGACACCGTTTTGTTCCTTCCGTTGCCCAATCTCGGGTTACAAACGCAGTTTTAGACGCTTCTCCCTTAGGAGTAAGTTTCCCTTTCCCCGCATGGCAAAAATTACACTCTGTTCCCATGATTTCACAGAGCTCGAACATTTTTTTCGCCTGCTGTTCGTTTTCTTTATAATGTTTACGATCGACGTGACAGTGGTCGCATTCAACCCCTAAGGCAACAGAAGCTTTCATCATTTCCTTCGATTTCTTCCCCTCATCGGTAAAGATCGTTAAATCTTCATTATGGCAGAAATCACAGTCAACCCCGAAAAGTGATGTAATCCTTTTAATCTGTGCATCTTTCTCTTCTTTCGTGCCCTTGAAATACGGATTTGAATAGGTAACGCCTGGCGAGCTTTTCCCCGCCTGATCCGCATTGGACAAGGCAATACCTCCAAGACAAAGCACCATTACTGTGCATATGATACCAACACCAAACCTTAATTGCGGCTTTTGTAAGACTGTAAACACGTAAATATTTCCTTAGAACTATATCGTAGTATTAGTTTGAAAAAACTTCTTTTTCTGGCAAGTTTTTTTACAACCCTTATTTACCAGCGCTTTTAATGGGGATTTATTGCGGCGTCACCACGCTTATGAAAGAACAGCTTTTATCTTTAATCGAGCTTATCAAAAAGGTCTTTATTTGCACCACAGGATGGACAAGTCCAATCTTCTGGTAAATTCTCAAAGGATGTCCCAGATTTTACACCGTTATCCGGATCACCCTTTCCCGGATCGTAGACATAGCCACATATCCGACATTCCCACTTCGACATAGTTTCTCCTCCTTTTTATTTAACATTTTGTTTCTCTTTTTTATATCTTTTCGTAAAAACCTGAAATATTGTACACTACTTTATACGGTGTAATCAACCTTTAAAATAAAAGAAAGTGCAGAAATTCTATACTCCGCACTTTCTTTTTTGCCCACTTTAGCCGATTGAAATTTATTGATTTTCAATTGGTATCATTTTATCACGAATTCCTTCGTGACACTCAAAGCATGTTTTTTCAACCATGTTCGTGAAGGCCTTGAACGTTGTTTTCTGATCGTTTGTTTTCGCAGCTTTTTGAATTTCCAGCGCCGAGGATGTTATATTTTTCAGATAAACATTAAATTCTTCCTTAAGTTTTGTAATCTTATCTGAGTCATTGGGATCTATTTTCGCCCGTTTAAACCATTTGTTTTCCTTAGGATCAACAGGAAAGAAGACATCGTTTATCTTGTAACTTTCATCTACAATGGCACCGGCCTCCTGGGCAACGTATTTAAAACTACTTGCCAACGTCCCTTCCAGGATGTTGCTCATTCGCTTCGATATCTCATGCATCAACATCCTGGTAGGAAGCATAACACCCTCATGGGAAACCACCTTTTCCTCGGCTGCAATCACCGGACAGACATTCATGCTCTGTGTTAACCCAACCATACCTATACCAAATAAACCAGCAATCAAAAAAGTTGTTTTTTTCACATCGCACCTCTTTCCTCAAAACGATTACAAAAAAATAAATTACAAAATCTTACTAACAACATGCTCTTTAGTATACAATCATATATTTTAAGAAACAATAGTCAAATCATCTAAAATTTACAACCTTTACCCTACAATGCCCTAACGCCGGGTTCCGTCATAGCTATAGGTGACAATACCTGTTTTAATTGCTCCTGCGAGAGGAAGTTTTGCTCCAAAAGAATCTCTCTCACTGATTTACCCGTCCTCACCGCTTCCTTGACGACCTCCGATGCCTTTGAATATCCTATTATGGGATTCAAAACAGTGACAATCCCAAGGCTCCGCATAGCGTAATCCTGACATCTTTTCTCATTTACGGTCAGGCCGCTGATACATTTCTCGTCAAATATTTTTGCGGCATTGGTAAGGATAAAGATAGTATCGAGCAGTTTATATTGGATCAAAGGCATCATGACATTAAGCTCAAATTGCCCAGCCTGCGCTGCCAGTGCAATTGACAGATCATTGCCAACAACCGAAAAACATACCATATTCATCATTTCAGGGATAACAGGATTAACTTTCCCAGGCATGATCGAAGACCCCGGTTGCACTGCAGGAAGGTCAATCTCACCTAATCCTGTATTTGGCCCTGAATTCATCAATCGTATGTCATTGGCAATACGGATGAGTTCCACGGACAAGGTACGAATAGCGCCGGAGAGTTCAACAAAAGGCGCGTTACTTTGCATAGACTCGAATCGATTCTTTGATTCCCTGATATCCAGGTTTACAATATCCCTCAGTTTCGCAACGACCCTGCCAGCATATTCCGGATGGGTATTGATTCCTGTACCTACAGCACTTCCGCCGATCCCTAATTCTTTTAACGATTCACTTGCCCTTTCAATCCCCTCGGTTGCCTTAAGCAAAGAATCCGTATAGCCCAAAAATTCCTGCCCTACACGAATAGGTACAGCATCTTGGAGGTGTGTGCGTCCTGATTTTACAATCGATGCTGCGGATTCTGCTTTCTGTTTAAACGTCTCTGTCAAGGCATATAAATTCTTAACGAGCTTTTTCGACAGTTGTAAGGCGGCGATACGCATGGCGGCAGGATAGACGTCATTTGTAGACTGTCCGTAATTA
Source organism: Planctomycetota bacterium (assembly GCA_030837315.1). GTDB lineage: Bacteria > Planctomycetota > Brocadiia > Brocadiales > Brocadiaceae > Brocadia. The sequence continues at coordinate 362 of JAUPKS010000283.1, read as the reverse complement.
ACATGATCGTTCGGGTGTACTCTTGAATAGTCCCCTTTCACTCCACCAAGCATTTCAATTGCAACATTGGCAATGATTTCATTGACGTTCATATGGTGGGAGGTGCCTGCCCCCGCCTGGTAGACATCCACCAGGAATTGGTCGTGAAATTCACCGTTCAATATGCGATCGCACGCCAAGATAATCACACGGCCAATCTTTCCATCGAGACAGCCAAGCTCCACATTAACCATTGCAGCCGCCTTTTTAATGGAAACCATGGCCATGGTAAACACCGGCTGAGATGTTTGTCCACTAACAGAAAAGTTCTCAATGGCCCGAGCAGTTTGGACACCATAATAAGCCGCCGTGGGAACTTTCAT
>JAUPKS010000282.1 GCA_030837315.1 Planctomycetota bacterium | reverse complement strand
TTAAGAAACTGTGCTGATTTTACACAAGATACCGTGTGATGATAAGCAACTTGCTGTCGAAACTCAACATCCTTTTTTATACTGAACAGGGAATTTGATAGTTGTAGAAGTGAAACGCACCGCCAACCTCGCACGGCATTATCTGAGATCAGATTACCTCTTGTTATAAGTAAGAAAGCCCCTTCAAATTCTCTTCGTAATAGTCTTGCCACGGGTTTCTACTTTTATCACAATCCTATACACACGCAATTCCGTATCACAAAACTTAGCAACAAAGCAAGTTTTCCTTGAAATTTATTTCTATATTTGTTATTTTATGCCCTGATTGTTTACGTAACCTGATGGTAATTGTCTACTTAATATGCCAATAATAGTGATGTGGTGAGTGTTGGGGGGGGGTTGTTTACGTATGAGAAAGTTTTTATTGAGCTTTTTTGAACGACTGGAAACGAGTATCTATAAATTCAATGGGAATGGGAATGGGAATGGGAATGGGAACGGCAAACATTCTGTTCCTGAATTATCCGAGGATGAATTACGATTTGAAAGCATACCGGTAAGCGCAAGTCTTCCTACGCTATCGTCTACGAAGAACCCCCTGGACGTTGCCATACAGAGGACGAGACACTATCTTCTCAGGAATCAAAACCGGTTGGACGGGCATTGGGTAGGAATATTAGAGGCGGATACGACCATAACATCGGACTATATTATGGTGATGCATTTTCTCGGAAATATAGAATCGGAAAAACAGCGGATGGCTGCGAATCTGATCCGTGAACATCAACTTTCTGACGGTGGATGGAATATTTATTATGGAGGACCAAGCGAAATCAGCGCTTCAGTAAAGGCCTATTTCGCTTTAAAATTGGCGGGATATTCTGCAGACGAGCCCTTTATGCAGAAGGCAAGAAAATGCATCCTCGACATGGGGGGTATCATGAAGGCCAACTGTTTTACGAAGATTTACCTTGCCATGTTCGGGCAGGTTGATTGGCAGGCTGTGCCGGCCGTCCCAGCTGAAATGATCCTGTTCCCGCCGGGTTTTTATTTTAGCATTTATGAGATGTCGTATTGGTCAAGATGTATCGTAGTGCCCCTGTCCATCGCTATAGCAAAGAAGCCGCATATTTCAGTAGGCGATGACTTGCTTAAAGAACTCTACCTGGTGCCACGAGATAAGGTGGTTTACCGCATCAAGCGTGACCAGGGGGGATTGTGTTGGCATAATTTCTTTATCGATGCGGATAGCATTTTCAGACGGTATGAACAGCAACCCATTAAATTTGTCAGAAAAATTGCACTCCGCAAGGCAGAAAAATGGATGTTGGACCATATGGAGAAATCCGGTGGTTTAGGTGCTATCTGGCCGGCAATTGTCAATTCGATCTTTGCCATGAAATGTCTTGGTTACCCGGATGATCATCCTGTATTGGCAAACCAGCTCAGAGAAATGGAAAATCTGATGATTTATGATGGTGACAAGCTTTATTTGCAGCCTTGCGTATCACCTGTCTGGGACACTGCATGGGCTATTATTGCGCTTCACGAATCCGGAATGCCCGGCGCCGATTCGTCATTACAAAAGGCTGGTCAATGGCTGCTCAGCAAGGAAGTCAGGCATTATGGTGATTGGGCTTTAAAGTGCAAAGTAGATGAACCGAGCGGCTGGTACTTCCAATATGCAAACGAGTTCTATCCTGATACGGATGACAGTGCCGCTGTACTTATGGCGCTGCAACGGGTATCATTGCCGGAACGTATGCATAAGGAGAAGGCGGTTTTGCGTGGACTGAAGTGGCTTCTTGCCATGCAATGTGACGATGGTGGCTGGGGGGCTTTTGACCGGAATAACAATAAGGCAATTTTAAATCATATACCCTTTGCAGATTTTAATGCATTGTTAGACCCAAGCACGAGTGATGTTACTGGCCGATGCCTGGATTTTTTAGGACGTATTGGGTTCAGCAAGTCATCTCACCATATTCAAAAGGCAATAGACTATCTCCAGAAAGAACAGGAAAAAGATGGATCGTGGTTTGGGCGTTGGGGCGCAAATTACATTTATGGTACATGGTCTGTGCTTTCCGGACTTTCAGCGGCCGGAGAGGATATGAACAAACCACATATCAAAAGGGCTGTTGCGTGGTTAAAGAGTGTCCAGAATTCTGACGGGGGGTGGGGTGAAACGATAAAGTCGTATGACGACCCATTCCTCAAGGCAATCGGCAAAAGTACGTCATCACAAACGGCATGGGCTCTGCTGGGCTTAATGACAGCTGATGAGGTAGAATGCGATGCTGTAGAAAGAGGGATAAAATTTCTCTTATCCAAACAAAAAGAAGATGGAAGCTGGGACGAAATTGAATTTACTGCAACGGGCTTCCCGAAGGTCTTTTATCTGAAATATCACATGTATCGCAACTACTTCCCTTTGATGGCGTTAGGCCGATATCGCAATCTTATTCAAAAAGCCTAGAGAAGGGACTTCAACCACATTGGATTTAACCACATATTTTCTAACTGAAACTCCATTTCGCCATTTCTATAATATCCGATAATCGTTTGCCACCTTGTAAAACCACGGTAGGCTCGAAACCGCAATGCATCATGCAATTTTCACAACGCGGGTCTTTCCCTTCCTGATACTTATCCCAATCGGTATTTTTCATACACTCAGCAAAGGTTTTATAGTGAGTGTCTGTAATGAGGTAGCAAGGGCTTTTCCAGCCTGAATAGTTTCGGGTTGGATTTCCCCACGGGGTGCATTTTAAAGACCTTTCTCCCTTTAAAAATTTTAAATACAAGGGAGAGTTGAGTATCTTATATTTCTTTGAAATCCCGTAAATAAATCCAAACCGTTCCTGTATCTCAGTTCGGCAGAGAAACACTTCATTTTCATTGTGTTCAAAGCTAAACCCCGGAGAGACTAACATACCATCCACACCCAATCCATCGAGAAATGAGAACAATTCCTCAATTTCTTTTTCACTGGTGTTTTTGTATATGGTGGTATTTGTGCAAACCTTGAATCCTGCCCGTTTCGCTTCCCGAATACCGTTAATTGCACGTTCAAAGACTCCTTTCCCGGCAATGGCATCATGGGTTTTGATAAGTCCATCGATATGAATATTGATGTTGAAATACTTATTGGGTTTTAACTTTTTTATTGCGTCTGCTAACAAGATTCCATTCGTACACAAATAGATATGCCTTTTTTTCTCTATGATAGCGCTGATAATTTTATCAATCTCCGGGTGCATCAGGGGTTCACCGCCGGTAACGGTGACAACAGGTGCGGGACACTCGTCCACTGCCTGAATACACTCCTCTACGCTTAGCATCTCCCGCATGGTTTCTTTATATTCCCGGATGCGGCCGCAACCCTCACAGGCAAGATTGCATAAGTGAGTAACCTCCAGCATTAATACCAGGGGGAACCGTTCTTTGGATAAAAACTTTTTTTTAAACAAATATTTAGCCAAAGAAGAACCTAATGATAATGATACCCTCATAACAGGCAAAACTCCGTTTTGTGAAAAAGCAAAAAGCTTTCGTGATTAAATAAAGTATAAGACGTGAATGCTATATCAATTATATAATGCTGTCAAGTATTATTTAAAGCGCAACACATCAGGAGCTTCCCTGATATCGTGATTGATGGAACTATGCATTTTTTCATAATTATATTGAAAATTATCATTAAATTTGATTCCATTTACCTGTTTTATATTGAATAGGAAGACGAATGATAGCAATATTTTTTGCATTAAGTCAGGAAGTGGCGTCCCTGAAATCACAGGTAAATATCTTAAAAAAGATTCGGTATGCCAATGCCGTATTTTATCAGGCGGAATTTTGCGGTTTCCCGGTAACCCTTGTTCAAACAGGGGTGGGGAAAAATGTGTCGGAGGCTATCCACCAATTATCAACATATTTTCGGATACAGCTCATGGTTTCTTCCGGTTTTGCTGGCAGCGTAAACCCAAAAGTTGGAGTTGGTGATTTGGTCATAGGAAGACGAGTCCTCTCTTCCTCACGAGGCGTTTCTGAGGAAGGGATCCCTATCGATTCTGCACTTCCCTGTGATGCATCAGCCGTTGATATTGCTGTTGCCTTAAGCAGTGCCGGTGCCCTTAAATTTCATTGTGGAGACATCCTATCCGTTGATAAAATAATCCGCCAATCCTCTCTTAAAACGCATATTGGAAACCAAACTTCTGCAATTGCGGTAGACATGGAATCTTTTGCGATAGCAGAACGAGCTAATGCCATGGGCATTCCTTTTATCGCTGTACGTGCAATTTCAGATGGGGTAGACGAAGATATGGAGGTTGGAGAAGATCTGGTGACCAGGGGTGGGAACGTCAATATTTCGGCTACTGTGCGGTATCTCCTGAATAAACCGCACCACATTCCGTACCTGAATCGTCTTCGTAAACAGACCAAATTAGCTACCAATACCCTATCGTCATTCTTCCCAAATTTTATTACACAAATATACAATTCTTTGTTAACATGAAAAACGTTCAGAGGTGATTCATGACACGTAAAAAGATTGGCATTGCAATGGGTAGCGATTCTGACCTCACGACAATGAAGGAGGCCATGAATATACTGAAGGAATTTGAAATGGACTTCGATGTGCATATCATATCCGCCCACAGGTCACCGGAACGAGCGCATGCGTATGCGGTAGAAGCGGAAAAGGAATACGATGTCATTATTGCCGGTGCAGGTGGAGCTGCACATCTGGCTGGCGTTATTGCGAGTTTAACCCCCATCCCTGTTATTGGTGTGCCCATGCCGACAGCCGGACTGGGTGGATTAGATTCTCTCCTTTCCACGGTACAGATGCCGTCAGGCATTCCGGTGCCAACGATGGGTATTGGGAAGTCGGGAGCCATCAATGCCGCACTATTAGCAATCCAGATAGCCAGCGTATCAGACCAAAAATTACGGCAAAAACTTGTTTCCTATAAAAAGAAGCTGGCAGATGAGGTGGAGAAAAAGGACAAGGCCGTGAGGGCAGAACTTGGATTATCGTGACGAAAAGGCTCATTACCGCAAATGCAGAGAAAAGCCTGAAAACGAATTTCTAAACACTGTAGCCAATTTTTGTAATACTAAAATTACACGAGGGAGATGACAATGCCGTTACCAACCATAGAATGGGAGGGTGATATTAGTGGTCGTGTCCGTCTGATCGACCAGACTTTATTACCGACAGAATTAAAGTTCGTTTATTGCGAGGACATAAAAAGCATGTGGCATGCCATTAAGACGCTTATGGTAAGGGGTGCGCCGGCAATTGGTATTGCAGCCGCCATGGGTGTGGTCTTAGGTATTAAAGATATACACGCGAAGAATACAGATGCGTTCTTAAAGGAACTTAAACAGGCGACAACCTATTTGGGCACATCCCGCCCTACAGCGGTAAATCTCTTTTGGGGACTTGCCCGCATGGAGCGCGTTGCGCAGGAAAACAAGGGTAAATCGGTTCAGGAAATAAAAGAGATACTCCTGCACGAAGCACTTAAGATACAAAATGAAGACAAGGTTATCTGCAGACAGATTGGAGAAAATGGCGTTGGTCTTATCAAAGACGGCAGTGGTATTTTAACTCATTGCAATGCCGGGGGATTAGCCACTGCTGATTATGGGACTGCGTTAGCCGTCCTCTTTAAAGCCAAGGAGCAAGGCAAACGTATTGCGGTATATGCGGATGAAACGCGCCCCTTACTCCAGGGTGCAAGGCTGACGGCATGGGAACTGCTTCATGCTGTGATTGATGTCACCTTGATATGTGACAGCATGGCAGCGCATGTAATGAAGCTGGGAAAGGTGCAGTGTGTGATTGTAGGAGCTGACAGGATTGCAGCCAATGGTGATACTGCGAATAAAATCGGCACCTTTGGCGTCTCCATTTTGGCAAAGGAGCATGGCATTCCTTTTTACGTCGCAGCGCCTGTTTCTACCTTTGATTTAACGATAAAATCAGGCGATGAGATTCCCATTGAAGAACGTTCCCCGGAAGAGATAACCAACGGATTTGGCAAGAAAACTGCACCGGAAGGGATAAAGGTCTTTAATCCTGCCTTTGATGTTACCCCTGCAAAAAATATTACTGCAATTATTACCGAAAAGGGGGTCATCCAAAAACCTTCTGTTGAAAATATACGCCGAATCCTGGGATAATGCATGGCTGCAGCGGGTTACTCCTTTTGTGAATACTGCCATTCCTGGACATAAAGGAATCCCCTGTATTTCAGGGTGTTTTTGATTCCTATAGTATTGCTGTGTAAAAACATCTTTTTTTGTAAGTTTTTATCTCTTTTTTATCCCCTCCTTGCGAAGGAGAGGAAAGGGGTGGTTTGTTTTGGTTGCGGCTGTGATGGGCTGGGAGTTTCTAATCTCACGTTAGTTTCATGTGCAGCAAAGACGATTAATTTTAATGTAAAGAGGAAGGTTTCTATGCGTATCCGTGGTTACATGCTATATCCATTATTGAGCAGTATCCTGCCGTTGTTTCTTTTCAGCTGTGGGAGTGATCGGGTCAACCTTGAATTTAAGACGTCAAAGCAAATTTACGTTGACGACTCAAAAACGGACCCAGACAAGTTGAACAGAGAACTTGAATATGACTTGAGAGAAGCAGAGAAGCAGCGTGTACAAAAACAGCGTGCGGCAGAAGCGGCGGCCAAGTCCAAAGCGGAAGCTGAACAAAAGGCTAGGATGGACCAGGGTGGGCAGGAACGGGGAACTGAAGAAGAAACAATGCGAGCGAATGAAACAGAAACGCCGATACCACAACAATAAAATGAGAGCCTGGGGCGTAAGTGGCTTGACATAAAACAACAAGAACATGTTTTTCCACATGTTGCATAAAAGATGGCACGGACAAACTTGATTGTCCGTGCTCTTCGGCAAGTTTGTTTAAGAAAGAGTACGGTAAGCCTTTAAAAGGAGACTGCTATGTTTGGGAAAAATATTATAAAATTGTTTGTTCTAATCCTTGCATGCTTCCTGATAGTATACGGCTTTGGGTATTATAGAAAATTCCATACCATAGCCATGCTTGACGGAAAGATTAAGATGGGAAAATACAAAGAGGCCATGGCATCCATCCAGGAATTACAAAGCTGCGCAGTAATCCGCACGATAGAGAAATTAGAAAAAGAAGACGCCCTGATTGCTTATAATACAGGGGTGCTGTATACCCTTATGGAAAACAAGAAAAAGGCGAGCGCCGAGTACCGTAAGGCTATGGAAACAAGTGACCCCACACTAAAGGCAAGGGCAATTTACAACAATGCGAATATCATCGCAACGGACATGGATTTTTCAGCCGCTGCCATGCAATATGCCGAGGTATTAAAGATCGACCCCAATGATTTTCAGGCAAAGAAAAACCTAGAAAGGATGAGGTTGGGAGAACAGCAGTTTAATACCATGTTCAGCCACGAACAGCAAGAGCAGGAAGATAGGATTGAAGCCTTAAAACTTATTCCGTGGGGTACGAAATATAAGTATAGCGGAGAGCAAAAGATACGCTGGTAATTTCTTGTTAATGGCCGAGAATCTGACATTAAAATGTTATTTTTCAATTACGAAGAATATAGATTTATTGTTTACGCCCTTTCTGGTCTGATTTTTCTCTTGTATCTATTCCTTTGCCTGAGAAAATCTGCCTGGTTAAGGGCCTTTGGTCAAAGAAGTTTAATCAATAGATTTAGCAAAATTCCCAAAATCCATAGAAACCTCCTGAAAGGCGCTTGTATGAGTGCCGCCTGTTGTGCCTTGGGGTTGGTTGTCTTACAACCGAAATGGCAAACAACACGGGATCATTATGAAAAACAGGGATTGGAGATCGTCTTTGTGTTAGATGTTTCCATCAGCATGCTTGCCGAAGATGTAAAACCGAACCGGTTACAACGCGCAAAAACAGAGATCGCCCGTCTTGTGCAAGGTTTGGAAGGTGACCGTGTGGGCTTAGTGGTATTTGCAGCTCGTGCATTTTCACTGTTACCGTATCCTACGAATGATTACGAAAGGGTATTCCTGCGCATCTTGAATATGATTAATGAAAATTACGTACGATTTGTCCCGTACGGGACAAATATTGGCAACGCATTTATCCTGGCTATGGATACATTCAGCAAGGAAAATTCAAAAAAGGTAATGATACTTCTCACGGATGGTGAGGAACAAATTATTACCCGCAGTCAGATTGCAGAGGCCGTAAAATTGCTGCTGGAGAGGAGAGATATTGCTATCTACGTAGTAGGCATTGGAGATCCCGAAAAGGCTGCACCCATACCGAAAAGAGATAAAGAAGGGAATATAACAGGTTACGAAATCACGGAAGAGGAAGAAATTATTTACACCAAACCCAACCCGATATTTTTACGGGAGATTGCCGAGATGGTAGGTGGAGCCTATCAGCACGATGCCACCGGTGATGAGCTCAAACACATCTTCGGGCAGGTTGTTGAAAAACATAAAAAGATTGTGGGGGTCAAAAAGAAAAGTATTATGAAAGATATTTCCCAATATTTTTTGGGCGGTGTGCTGGGGTTGCTTGCGTTGTACTTTATTCTTTAACGCACGTTGTAAATCCAAAACGTATTGATAATCTTTGGGGCATGAGACGGGAGGTTCTCAACCCCGACAGACTATCAATACATTTCAGATATATCTTATCATTAAATTTTAGAAATCCTTGAAAGCCTCGTCATTCAGTGGAATAATCTTATTTGCGTTCGCGCATACTGAATGTCTTTCACTGAATTTCTGTTCTTTTCCGTTCCCATTTCCTTTACCATGAACGACATGTTCGTTATTTCGTCTGTTGTTTAATACATTTTTATCCCACACCACAGTTTTATTTACCGATTCCTTTGCTCTATTGGGGCTATTTACTTTCTGCGCTTTGTTTTCCTGCGCTTCTTTTTCCTTATTCCCGGCCTCCCTGGCAATCTTATCCACCAAAGAGAGCAAGCTGTTTGCCTGTGCGGATAATTCCTCGCTTGCTGATGCCGTTTCTTCGGCATTCGCGGCATTTTGCTGTATAACCTGATCCATCTGATTTATAGCCTTTCCAACCTGGCTTACGCCTTCAGACTGTTCTTGTGATGCATTGTCAATCTCATTTACCAAATCAGTCACCTTCCTGACATTTTTTACAATTTCTTTAAGGGATCCTCCTACCTTATTTGTTAATTCCACCCCAACATCTACCTTCTTACCGCTATCTTCAATAAGTTGGGCTGTTTCCTTTGCAGCATTGGCGCTACGTTGAGCCAGATTTCTTACCTCTTCTGCAACCACGGCAAATCCCTTCCCATGTTCACCCGCCCTGGCAGCCTC
>JAUPKS010000281.1 GCA_030837315.1 Planctomycetota bacterium | reverse complement strand
TAGTGAGTTTTGCGAGTTCCGTTAACGCTATCAGGCTCACGCGCATAATGCCTAAGCTGGATTTTTTCAAATAACAGAATACCTTTTAAAAAGGGGTTAGTGACGACCTTTTTTTGAACAGTCGCTAAAGTTCAATTAACCTACGACAACGATTCCCCATCAATAACCAAAAACCAGGAACTTTATTGTTGATGTTTTGTCTTATTATATTGAGTTGTAATATAAGGAGGTTAAACTATAATGTTACAATTATTAAAACAAACGCATTATGTTATGCGGTCCCAAAAAGGACCCGTGTTATTCGTGAATGACAAAGATTTAGCTGAATTGTTATTATCAAAAGCAAACGTTAAATTTAAGCAGGACATTAAACCGGAAATATATGAAACGAAAGGGATTGACCAAAAAAGAACCTTCAACTGAAGCCTAAGGTAAACTATAGATCTAATACCCGGGAGCATACGGTTAACTATGTTCCTTGTGGCTGACTACCAGGTCACTGCAGAAGTCTCTCATAATTTGCCCTAGATATTTTCTTGGATCTATATAATCGCTCAACATCTTCTCTTACGTGAAATTCCTCGATATCAAGTTTTAGCGCAATCCCGATGGCCGAGAGTGTTTTGTCCCGAGCTAGTTCTTCAATGCTCTAATTGTCGGATTCACCGCAACTGGTTTTCTCACGAGGTCACAGCGGCGCTAAACAACAATCAGTAGATTTGAAGATATGTATACATGGCCTTTTCCTGGGCCTCACTCGTTGCCCAATGAATTTGCTCATAATTGGCATCCAGTAGTTCAATTATTCTGATGTCCAAAAGACGGTTGTTTCCTAGATCTTTCAATATGGGCATGACGTCATTCTTGTTCATGCCTTTTCTGTAAGGGCGGTCTTCAGCCAACGCCGTGAAAACATCGGCGATTGAAATGATCCGAGATCCTATACCTAGTTTTTTTGCTGTAAGATGAAACGGATATCCAGAGCCATCTAATCTCTCATGATGGAATGCGGCCCATTCAGCTATTTGCTGTATTCCGCCAATGCTATTCAATACTGTGTGAGTCACATATGTGTGTTGGCGCATCACAGCAAATTCCTCGTCGGTGAGTTTGCCGCTTTTTTCTAAAATACTATTAGGAATGGCTACTTTCCCCAAATCGTGTAAATTCCCCGCAACTTTCATCAACTCTGATTCAAGTTCTGTGAGACCGAATAGCGTAGCGATCATGGAGCCTGCGGTAGATACACCAGCCGAATGTGTCACGGTGAATTTTGACCTGAAATCAATTAAATTCCTCACAAATTCAGATATAATAATTAATTCGCTGAGCCCCACCTCAATCCCTCGACAGGGACCGCCATGTAAGAGGATCGAATACAACCTCGGTGATGTTATATCCAACCAAAAATCCTCTCTCCGTCCAATGTGTTTTAGTAAATCAATCACGTAGGGATGAATTTGATTGTCTGAAAGGGAGGCCAGCCTAGAGGTCAGTTGATCATTTTGATGCAAGATATACTGGTCCCGGTTGATAAACCGTTCTAGGGTATCAGCCAAAAGGAGAATCTGTGACTGCAACACTAGTTGATTTTCTATCGGTTCATCCCAGTCTCTCCAGGATTTATGGTGACATCGAACAATTTTTGCACAAGGTTCGAAAATAGGGACTGTTTGAAGAAGTCGTTCGCCTCGGACGCAATGACCATCCAGATTTTCAGCCTGTCCTCTATAAAGGGCGACTTTTTCGTCAGGCGACAGTGCCCCTAGATCGTTGAACAGAGCTGAAATAAAGAGATTTCTTAACGGTTCGGGAGGTAGGCTGGCAGCCCGCCCTAGTTGCCAGGCGACAAAGGCTGATCGAATCTGGCGTTGAAATAGGCTGGGGTGACTTAAATCCAGGGCATCGGACAGAGAGAGCGTCAGATTTAGAAGATTTATATTAACTGATTGATACATCTTGACTCTCCCCAATTATTGATCAATCTAAAGAGCTTAATCCGTAATGTAAGCCGTCTACTCCGGATTTACAATTTTAAAAATTGAGCCTCGTGTAAACATATGCCTTGGGGTTTGAGTCTCAAGTGTAATTGTCGCTGATCAAATAAACTTTTCGACATTATTTTTTACATCCAGGACAAAGGCTAAGCAATTCTTATTTCCATCCCCTCCCCCCTATATCGGCATTATATAGAAATTACCTCGATCAAATTTCTGGATTACAAAATTTTTTCTGCGGGTTCCAAACCTTTTTCCTGATCCAGTTCGTCAAGGGTATATGACAGCATTTCGTTTACAGGCGGGGTTAATAGCGAGGAAAAAAGTGTAAGGTGGGCAATAGGGTAAACAGAGAAGAATTCAATTTTAATTGTGTCAGGCACGTATATGGCTATTTGGGCTGGTTTTTTTGTATTTGGCAGTATCAGTCTAGGTTGACCAAATATAGGTAGGAATTCGATTACAGGGCTTATTATGGGCATTGCGTATAAAGGGTGAGTAAAATATTGTTGGGCGTCAATGGTGTTTATTGTTTCCAGGGTATGAATAAAAAACACACCGGGGCCTATTAAATGCCAGGCGTGGCAATCAGGGGCGACCAGGGAAGGTTTGGCTTCTTTTAGTTCCGGGTTTTTTTTATAATAATCCCAGTTAAATCCTTGACCAAAAACATGTTTACATTCCGCCATTGCACGTTCAACGTCCTCGTTAATAGGCAACAGCTTAGTTGATTTTTGCTTGGCGAGTTGATGGTGTCTTGCCTCTTCCGTTGGGTGATTTGTGTAAAAATGAGTAGACTGTCTGGTTGGGGTATGAACTGATCCGACATGCAATGGAGGCCCAGGGGTGTCAAATTTATTGGCGTATCTGGTATGGGCCTCTGCAACTTCAACGGGGGCTCCGGCAGGGATCTCAATTAAAGCCGGAGACCTGGTTAAGAGTTTTTTAAGTAGCGTTTTGGTCATTAAGTTCGAATGGCTTGGTGACTTGACGTTAAAAAGGGATTGTTTGCTCAACTAATGATCCTCATTGACAAACATTCTTTGTATTTCATAGCATTTATCTCGCATTTTCAAATCCCTTCGAGGTAACACAGGATGCCCAGGGCCAGCATCTCCATCATTGGCGTATTCCCCAAGCATATCAGCTAACTTTAAAATGGCTTGTCTGTTTCTGAATTCTTCTTGGATAGACTTAACAACAATTTCCGGAGCTAGGTATGGGATTGGTTTATCAGCTAAATATTCTGCCTCAGTAATCATTTCAGGTTTAGTCTCTGCTAAATTGATAAGCATACACCTCACACATTCAACCGATTGAGGCTCCCCTTCCCAAAGCAAACCCAACATCTTGACTATGTCAGCCTTATCTACAAATATTTTACTCATTTTCATCATTTCAATACCTTCCATAATAATAATCTGTAAGCCAGCCCCATTCCCAGCACTATTATTGCTCTTGCAAACAGGTTCACGTTTCCTTCGGGTTCTGGTTTTCCATTTTCGCCGCCGCTGCATACAATTCATCAAGGATTTTTCCGGCCTGTGCCAGTGACAATCCCCTGTTTATTGCTATTTCATATCTAGCGACCAGATAGGGTCCTGATTTCGTTGCTTTTAAGGTATTCACGAAACAGTTTGTCTCCTTTAATTCTAGCTCTTTCATGAGTTGAGGCTTTTACAAGTGAAGATAGAATCCACCAGCCTGCTCCCGTAATTACTTCGTCTAGTTTTACGTCTTGGTTGATCAACCACATGTCGCTGTTGAACGACAAGGGGGTTACTATGATATCTTGATTGGCGTAGGGCATTTTAACATCGTAATAGGATTCTTCAGGTATTTCTGGATCAATCGACGTCTCCCAAATAAAATGACCATCGGTATAGATTCCGTTTTCCATTTTCCATTGCTGAATTTCAGCCCTAAAATTGTTAGCTTTTTCTCGTGTCGAGAACACCCCTTCAACAATCGATTCAAAGTCTGGTTTAAAAGTTTTAGAAATTACCAAAAACATTTTTCCTCTTATTGCTGACATTTGTTACCCTTGGGATTCCTGGGCACGGATTCTATAGAATCAGCGCCGTCATATTCGTGTGAGAAATAGACATAGCCGTTTGTCCACGCTAATATTTTGATCGGGCAAGCATCGCCATAGCCGCCATCAAATATTAGGTCCAATTTTTCATCATCGGATAGTTTGCCGATAACATTTTCTTGGTTGCCTGAATAAAACGGATATCTGTTTGTTGGGTAGTTGGCATAATCTTCGGGAGCACGAAACTCTAGTGATTCGATATCACCCCAAGTATTATTATTTCTATCAAGTGCGTCCGTGATTAATTTTCGCAGTGTGGTTGGGCTGGTCCTCATTACTTCTCCTTTTGTTTTATAAAGTTGGGTGTCCATGGGTTGCTGAACATGGTTTCCTGTCATAAAGAAGATAAAATTCTAATCTCCC
>JAUPKS010000280.1 GCA_030837315.1 Planctomycetota bacterium | reverse complement strand
GCCTAATTATTGTTTTGGTTCTTTGGTAAGCATACGATACTGCACTATCTACGAGTGTTATTACTTCACTATCTTTCTCCGCGCATTTTATTTTTAATGTGTCGTAGATTAAGCTTTTTTGAAGTCGTGCCAGAATTTCTTCTTTCCAGTCGTCTGTCATAATGTTAGAACACTTTTATAGTTGAGTTGATTGTAAGGTTACGAGATGCTCCAAAGCCTTGCCGATAACTTGGTTACAAGCGTAACAAGTTCGTTTATCCCCTCCGAAAAAATTAAGGGATGGATGTCGCAATGAGGTATGGCGCTCCCAAAATGGGATTGAATGAGGCTCTATGGCTATCGTCCTGACGCCCCGGGTTTTTGGACTGGTGATCATCCACCCCGAAAACACTATACCCACGCCTTTCAAAGGTCAAGGATATTTTTGTTTTAACAGAGCCCACGAATTAGGCTAAAGTACGCGAAAGGGATTTCGTATGTTTCGTGTTTTTCGTGGGTAAACTAGGTCTTGCTAAAAATCCTTTTCTTTTTCACTGGCGGCTCTTTTGTTCCAAAGACAATCGGCAACATCTCATCTACCTTCTCGACAAACACGAAATTCATCTCTTTCTTGGCATTTTCAGGCACTTCGACCAGGTCTTTTTCATTCCGTTTTGGCAGGATAACGGTAGTGATCCCTGACCGCTTGGCCGCAAGTATCTTTTCTTTGATGCCGCCTACCGGTAGAACACGCCCGCGCAGGGTGATTTCTCCCGTCATGGCTACGTAAGAAAGAATTGGTATTTCTTTTAATAGTGATATCAATGCCATAGCCATCGTTACACCAGCCGAAGGTCCATCCTTGGGGATAGCACCTGCGGGAATGTGGATATGGAAATCATATTTATTGAAATCCTTGAAGGTAATTCCTAGTTTTCTTAATTTGGTCCGAATATAACTCATCGCAGCCTGGGCCGATTCTTTCATGACGTCACCCAGCTGTCCTGTCAACAAGAGTTTTCCGGTACCAGGCATAGAAGTAGCTTCAATAAAGAGGATATCTCCACCGGCCTGTGTCCAGGCAAGACCCGTAGCCACACCTGCTTCTGAGGTCCGATCCGCAACTTCCGAGAAAAACTTGATGGGGCCTAACAAAAGGTGCAGCATATCGGCTGCTACAAGGATAGATTTTTTTTCGCCAGAGGCAATGTCTTTGGCTGCCTTTCTGCAAAGAGTAGCAATTTCACGCTCCAAATTTCTGATACCTGCCTCACGGGTATAATCACGGATGATGGCTTTGATGACATCATCGGTGATCGTAAGTTGTTCTATCGTCAATCCGTGTTCCTTTAATTGCTTCGGTATCGTAAACTGCTTCGCGATAAATACCTTTTCATCGGCTGTATATCCGGGAAGTTCCAGCACCTCCATCCGGTCTTTAAGTGCGGGCGGAATAGGATCTAATAGATTTGCCGTGGTAATAAACATTACCTTCGAGAGGTCGAACGGGACATCCAGATAATGATCTGAAAATGCATGGTTTTGTTCCGGATCTAAAACCTCGAGCAGCGCTGCCGAAGGGTCTCCGCGAAAATCAGCGCCCAGTTTATCAATCTCATCTAACATGAATACAGGGTTGTTGGAACCTACCTTTCGCAGACCTTGAATAATACGCCCAGGCAATGCGCCAATGTATGTACGCCGGTGACCTCTAATCTCTGCCTCGTCTCGCACTCCGCCGAGTGACATACGGAAGAATTTCCTGCCAATGGCACGCGCAATTGACATCCCCACCGAAGTCTTTCCCGTGCCGGGTGGGCCGACAAAGCACAAAATAGGGCCTTTCATATCCTGTTTTAATTTTCGAACTGCGAGATATTCCAAAATCCTTTCTTTGACCTTTTCCAGATCGTAATGGTCTTCGTCCAGCACCTTACGGGCCGCCGGAATGTCCAGATTATCCGTTGTGGTAACCGACCACGGAAGGGTAACCAGCAAATCGAGATACGTTCTTGAAACGGTATATTCTGCGGAGGAGGAAGGCATTTTAGCAAGTCGGATCAATTCCCGCTCAGCCTCTTTTTTTGCTTCCGGAGGCATTTTTGCCTCTTCGATCTTCGTGGTCAGTTCTTTAGCTTCAATGGCACGCTCATCTCCCTCGCCCAATTCTTCCTGGATCGCCTTAAGCTGTTGCCTCAGATAATATTCCCTTTGCCCTTTTCCCATCTCGTTTTTTACCTGCGACTGTATCTTTGTGGCCATTTCCAATACTTCCATTTCACTATTAATAAAGGTGGTTACCTTCTGTAATCGATCCTTAACATTAATAGCTTCGAGTACTGTCTGTTTTTCCGATATACCGATATTCAGGTGAGATGCAATCATATCCGCCAAACGGCTTGGGCTGTCAATGTTGACAATCGCGATTTTTAACTCCTCGGGTAAGGATGGCGCCATGGCTATCATACGAATAAACTGATCTGCAGCATTTCTTGACAAGGCCTCGGTTTCCATATCATTCTCAATAATATCTTCGAGGACAGTCACTCTGGCCTTAAAATACGGCTCGGTTTGGATGTATTCATCTATCTTGATCCTGCTAACACCTTGCACCAGCATCTTTGCAGAATTATCCGGCATACGAAGCATCTGAAGCACAACGGCTGCTGTGGCGCAATCATACAGATCCGATTGTTTTACCGCCTTGAGATCTTTGTCTTTCTGCGCCACGAGCGCCAGGAAGCGATTGGCTGCCAAAACGTGGTTTAAAAGTTTAATGTCTTTTTCAGTAGCTACGCTTAAGGCAGCCACCATATTGGGAAATACTACGACATCTTTGACAGGAAGGACAGGCATTTCCTTTGGTACCTTTAGCTTTTCTGCCTTATCGCCGTCTTCTGTATCAGATTTCTGATGTAACGTGATTTTAGCTTCTGATGGGTCGTTGCCTTCATTGTCTGCCATATAATCTCACACCCTTCCAGAATTAATTCCTATGACTTTATTGATGAAAGTTAATTTTTATTGAAAGCTTTTGGGCGGATTGTTGTTTTGCCTTCGGTAAGATCACGTGGAGAAATCCGTCCTTGTACGTAGCCTGTATATTCCCTTTATCAATGGGTTTGGGAATAAAGATACTCCTTTCAAAGTACCCATAACGGATTTCCACTTGATAAAAGCATATCTTCTCATATGGTGAGGTATCGGTTGTGAATCCGCTGATAGTAAGGACTTCACCTGAAAAGGAAACACGAATATCCTCTGATTTCGTACCCGGTATAGACATCTTTACTACCACGTCATCAGGAGTCTCATAGACGTCGGTAGGCGGTTGCCATGGAGTTGACGAATGGATAGGAATATTTTTGTTAAAGGTAAAAAATTCTGCAAAGAGCTTCTCGAGTTTATTCTGCTTTGCATCAGTTTTGTAATGAATATTATTATAGTTCATCGTCATTTTATTGATGTTCACTGCTGTATTTCGTGTGAAAACAAAATCAATATAACAATTTTTATTTTCAAGTGCAAGAGGTTTACGGGTAATCGGAGATATAGGGATTAGAAGACACCAAAAGAAAAGACCCCGCTCATGAGCGGGGTCTTTATTTAGAGGGTGTTTTGATTTAATTTTTAATACATATCCCCGTACCCACCGTATCCACCGCCTGGTGGCATAGGAGGCATCTTCTTCTTTTCTGGTATCTTTCCCACAATGGCATCTGTTGTGAGAAGTAACGTAGATATGCTGGCAGCATTTTGCAACGCCGTTCTAACCACCTTTGTTGGGTCAATAACACCTTCACGGACCATATCACAATATCGGTCCGCACTGGCATCATAACCTTCATTTCCCTTTGCAGTTTCCACTTTTTGTAAAACAATAGCGGCATTTACTCCCGCATTGGTAGCGATCTGTCTTAAAGGTGCCCTTAATGCCCTGCGGACAATATCAACGCCCACAGCCTCGTCTCCCTTAAGTTTCATTGCATCCAAAGTCGGAAGACATCTTAAAAGCGATACTCCGCCGCCAGGAAGAATCCCCTCTTCAACAGCGGCTCGGGTTGCATGGAGGGCGTCTTCCACGCGCGCCTTCTTTTCCTTCATCTCGCTCTCGGTTGCGGCCCCTACATTAATCTGCACCACACCGCCAGCCATCTTCGCCAGTCTTTCCTGAAGCTTTTCGCGGTCATAATCTGAGGTAGTTATTGAAATCTCCTTTTTAATCTGTTCAATGCGGGCCTTAATCTTTTTACTGTCGCCTGCCCCTTCAATGATGATTGTATTTTCTTTATCAATCTCAACTTTCTTCGCACGACCAAGGTCTTTCAGTTGGATAGATTCCATATTGATGCCAAGATCCTCAAAGACCGCCTGGCCACCGGTAAGGATAGCAATATCTTCCAGCATTGCCTTGCGTTTATCTCCAAATCCAGGTGCCTTTACCGCGGTGCATTTTAAAGCCCCGCGTAGCTTATTTACAACCAGGAGGGTCAATGCCTCGCCTTCTATTTCTTCCGCGATAATCAAAAGAGGACTTCCTGTTTGAGACACCTTTTCTAATATAGGCACCAATACCTTTGTAGTAGTAATTTTTTTCTCATGAATTAAAATATAGGGATCGTCCTGTACGCATTGCATTGTATTTGGGTTCGTAACAAAATAGGGCGACAGATACCCCTTATCAAACTGCAGGCCTTCAATCCATTTCGCATCGGTTTGCAGGCTTTTACCCTCCTCCACCGTTATAACCCCGTCTTTTCCCACCTTCTCCATGGCATCGGCGATGATCTTCCCAATTTCAGTATCATAATTTGAAGCAACGGTAGCGACTTGTTCTATCTCCTTTCGTCCCTTCGTAGGAATACTCATTTCCTTCAACTTTTTCACCACCGCTTCAACAGCCTTATCGACACCACGTTTGAGCGCCATCGCATTTGCACCGGCCGTTACATTTTTCAATCCTTCAACAAATATGGCTTCCGCAAGCACGGTAGCAGTCGTGGTGCCGTCACCGGCAACATCGCTCGTTTTTGATGCAACAGATTTTACCATTTGTGCACCAATATTTTGCATATGGTCAGATAGTTCAATCTCCTTTGCAACGGTAACCCCATCCTTCGTGATGGTTGGCGAACCAAAGCTTTTTTGTATAACAACATTGCGCCCTCTCGGTCCCAGTGTAATCTTTACGGCATCCGACAGCTGCTTGACGCCAAGCTTAACGGTTTCCAGCGCATCATGATCAAAAATAATCTTTTTTGCCGACATATCGAAGTATCCTCCAAAATTTATATCCCCTAATTAAAGACTGTTGTACATCGTACAGTATTTAGCAAAACAGATGCCGATCTCTTTGTCTCCCATCGCATTTATGCGTATTGTTTTCATAGAGTTAACTTATTATGCATCAATTAAATAGACGCAAACTTGCTGAAGATGGAAAATATTGAGAAATATTCTGCAATCCAGGTATGTCATTATGACAGCATTTGCGTTTAAACAATTATTGAATATGTGCCAATTTGGCAGGCAACAGATTTTTGAGTACAACATTTTTTATTCTTAAATATTTCACGAAAAATATTTTTTTGAAAATGCAAAATGATTGTTGCCAAACAAAATTAATTGTGCTACACTTTTTACGCCCGTTTTTTGTCAAACCGAAAAGCTGTTTCGCAGGGAAAAAATGTGTTTTGCCTTACACATTTACGATTTTCTTTTCATTAGGAATGTGGAGATGAATTGATTCTTAAAATAGAAAATCTCGTAAAAAAGTTTGGTCAGACAAAGGGCATTTCTGGCCTCTCGTTTTCTGTAAAGAAAGGTGAGATTCTTGGCCTTCTAGGTCCGAATGGAGCCGGCAAAACAACTACTATTCATATAATTCTCGGTGTACTTGAATCCGATTCCGGAGTTATCTCTGTTTTTGGAAAAGATATAAAACATCAGAGAAAAAACATTATGAAAGAAGTCAGTTTTTCCGCCGGGTATGCCCAATTACCAGGTAATCTTACGGTCTGGCAAAACCTTTATGTTTTTGGACTTCTTTACGGAGTAAAAGGGCTTAAACATAGGATTAATTTCCTCCTTAAGGAGTTTCGTTTAGAATACCTTGCCCATACAAAATCAGGTGTTCTTTCTTCAGGCGAACAGACGCGTCTCAACCTTGCAAAGGCACTGATCAATTCCCCGCAACTTCTTCTCCTTGACGAACCCACTGCCGCACTAGATCCAAATACTGCTCAAACAATCCGGCAAAAAATCAAGAATTATGTTTCATTAAACGGAGCAGGAGTACTTTGGACTTCACATAATATGCATGAAGTAGAAGCTGTGTGCGACCGCGTTCTTTT
Source organism: Planctomycetota bacterium (assembly GCA_030837315.1). Classification (GTDB taxonomy): domain Bacteria; phylum Planctomycetota; class Brocadiia; order Brocadiales; family Brocadiaceae; genus Brocadia. The sequence goes on along the minus strand of JAUPKS010000280.1, from coordinate 839 downwards.
TCTTTCGCATGGAAAAATTTTGCTCGAAGGCGACCCCAGAAAACTGCCGGTTGAATACGAAAAGAAAAATCTTGAAGAACTTTTTATTGCGATCGCGAACGAAACGAGTTTTTATTAAGAGTTTCTATGAGGAGTTAACCTTCATAATTTATGGATTTCATAAGAGTTTACGCAATCTTTTTAAGACAAATATTCCTTATCCGAAACAATAAGACTCGGCTTGTTAACATTTTCATGTGGATCACTATCGATACGATCCTCTGGGGATTTATTACTCATTATTTGGATGTTGTTGGTCATGCGGGATTTAGTTTTACTACCACAGTCTTAGGCGCTGTAGTTTTATGGAATTTTCTTATTCGTATACAGCAAGGCTTAATGTTGTCTTTTTTCGAAGATATGTGGTCATGTAACCTTCTAAATCTTTTTGCTTCACCATTACGAATTCGTGAATACCTGTTTGGTTTAGTAATTTCAAGTCTGGTTACGAGCATCGCGGGCTTAAGTGTAATGCTTCTTGTTGCATGGATGATGTTTGTATATAATGTTTTGCAATTTGGCGTTTTGCTCGTACCGTTTCTTGCGATTATTCTTCTATTTGGCTTGGCGCTTGGCATTTTCACGACAGCGCTGGTATTACGATTTGGCCCGCCGGCAGAGTGGATCGCATGGATAATTCCGTTTGTTTTAGACCCATTTGTTGGAATATTTTATCCTATTTCAGCTCTTCCCAAAATTCTCCAACCAATCGCGGCAATTATTCCGCCATCTTATGTATTTGAAGGAATGAGAAGCGCTGTGTATTCAGGTAAATTTTCAGTTTTCCATCTCGTGATCGG
>JAUPKS010000279.1 GCA_030837315.1 Planctomycetota bacterium | reverse complement strand
TAACGAGATCTGTTTATTACGTATACTCCGATCCTATTGTATACCGCGGGACTAAACAATTCAGATGTTGTTACCTTAGGACTTGGCTGGCTTTTGACTTTTTTGCCATTGTTTTTGCTACTCTTTCTTTGGCCTCTTTATAACGGCAGCTATGATATTCTTTCTCCAGTACGGCATCAAGCAGAAATTATTTTGGTTAGCAGATGTATCCATGATACATATCCTTTTCTAAAAGGCAGAAAATGGCTTATCTTTTGATTTTTTATTCATTAGATAAAATGAAAAATGTTTGACAAAATACTTTAATTCTTTATACTGATTACATAATTACTAAATTACATATAATTTTATGACAAAATTCACCAACGGAGAATTAATAATGCCTATGATTAAAGTAGTAAGAAACGGCCAAATAACCCTGCCAAAGGAATTCAGGGACGCCTTAAGTATTGATGAGGGTCAGATTTTAGAAGCGGAGATAAAGAATTCCCGCATTATTTTAAAACCCTTAGCTTTTGTGGAAAGAGGATCTGTTCTGTCTTCAAAAGGAAAACAGAAGGTAAAAGAGGCGCTGGAAGACATTAAAAAAGGTGCTGTCTCAAAAGCTTATGATGATGTGGACGAGATGATTAAAGATTTGGAATCCTAACATGGCACAATTAAAGTGGAGCGCTTCCTTTAAAAAAGATTATCTTGGATTGCCGGAAGACATGAAAAAGAGGCCGCAAAAACAATTCCGGCTATTAAAACAAAATCCCAAACACCCTTCCTTACAGATCAAGAAAACAAAAGGAGAAGTCCTTCGCGGTTATACCGATGTTTTTGAAGGGAGAATTAACAATAATTATCGGTTTCTCTTTGTAATTGATAATGATGTGTTTACCCTCTTGCGCTGCGGCAAACATGATGAATTTTTTTAAACAGTCACCTTTTCTCTTGCTTTTTTGGGTGATGCAGACTCGATCCCAATCTCTTCATCGGTAAGATAGCAGGCAGGGTCGTGTTCCCACATATCGCCATAATACGCCTCTGCCCTGGCTCTGAAGTTTCCGCTACAGATATTAAGCCATTTGCATTTTGCACAACGTCCTTTGATATAAGGATTTTTGTTTTTAAGTTTAGCCATTAATTCATTGGAGGTATCCTCCCATATCTCGCTAAACTTTCTTTTCCTGATGTTTCCAAAAGAGTATTGTCTCCAAAACTGGTCGGCATGTACCTCCCCATCCCAGCTGATACAGGCAAGTCCCTTGCCTGAGCTATTTCCCTCGTTCATCTGGAGAAGTTCATATACCTCTTTTGCCCTCTCGGGATTTTCCTTCAAGAGTCGTAAATACACATATGCCCCGTCAGCATGATTATCCACAGTGAGCACCTCTATTTTCCTGCCCCTGTCATGTGCCTCTCTGGTTTTATTGATAATAAGATCAACAACCTCACGGGTTTCTTGATGAGAAAGATCTTCCTCGATTAAGTTGGAACCCCTGCCTGAATAAACCAGGTGATAGAAGCAGACCCTTGGAATGTTTTCTTCTTCAATGAGTTGAAATATGCCGGGAATATCATGGGCATTTCGCTTGTTAATTGTAAAACGCAGACCTACTTTAATACCCACAGACATGCAATTCCGAATACCCGCCAGTGCTCCATCAAATGCACCAGAAATACCACGGAAACGGTCATTTGTTTCTTTCAGGCCATCAAGACTGATTCCAACATAGGAAAGCCCGAATGTTTTCAATTCATTTGCCTTCTCTCGCGTAATCAAGGTACCATTCGTACTAATAACCGCCCGCAAACCCTTCTCTTTAGCGTAACCAATTAATTCCAGAAGATCAGGCCTCATTAGGGGTTCTCCACCAGAAAACAGAATCACAGGCGCACCATAATCTGCGAGGTCATCTAACATTGCCTTTGCCTCACTTGTAGTCAGTTCATTGGGGTATATAATATCCTTTGACTGAGAATAGCAATGGATACATTTCAGGTTGCAGCGTTGTCCCACATTCCACACCACAACTGGTTTTTTGTCCCGCGAAAATTGCAATAAATGGGATGGCAGCTTTTTAGACTCCCTCCCATAACGCAAAGCATCTGATGGTTCTACCGTACCACAGTATAATTTTGATATGCCAATCATATACCACATCTCCTGCACAAGTATCCGTGCTTAACTAACCTGTGGTTGCTAACCACTGGTACAATTACAATAAATGATTTAAATAAACTAACAACATTCTATATGTTAAAATGCATGTAAATCGCCACGTTATTTAATATAATAATTATAACCTAAAATGGCTATTTAGTAAAAAACATTTTTCGACTCTGAAAACTCATTGTCCTACTGCATAGAGTTTCCAGTCTACACAACCAACATAAAGCATACTTTTAGAATCAATTGCCGGAGAAGAAATTAATGGGCTACCCATTGTTGCACTCCATTTGAGAGTGCCATCTGCATTTATAGCATACAAATTACCATCCCATGAGCCTATATATATAATACCATTTGCATCGATGGTAGGCGATGCCGTAATAGACTTTCCCGTTTTAAATTCCCATTTCAACGTACCATCTTTTTTTATTGCGTACAGATTGCCATTTTGTGCACCAACATAGACCGTTTCGTCTGTGTCTACTGCTGGAGAAGAGTGTGAGCGGCTGCCCAAATCAAACCCCCACTTTAAAGTTCCATCCAAATTTACGGCGTAGAGTTTCCCATCCATATCCACAATATAAACAGCTCCATTACTAACAGCAGGTGTGGAATCTATTTTACTTTCGGTTTCCAGGCTCCACTGTAATGTACCGTCCTGATTTAAGGCGTACAAATGTTTATCCCACGAACCGATATAAATCGTATTATCCTTGCCAACGGCAGGAGAAGAAATCATAATAGATGCCCCGGTTTTATGACTCCACAAAAGTTTCCCGTTAGCGCTGATTGCGTAAAGTTTCCCATCAAAGGAACTACAATAAACAGTCCCTTTGTCGCCAATAGCGGGAGCCGAATGAATAGCGCCGGCGGCCTGGAACTTCCACTTGAGTTTTCCGTCTGGATTGAGCGCATGCAGTCTCCCGCTTACAGAACCAAAAAAAATAACACCATCTGCGCCAATTGCCGGAGAACCATATATCTCATCACCACTCTTAAATGCCCACAAAACCTTTCCCCTGGGAGTTATAGATAACAAATTGCCATCCGTACTTCCTACATAAATAATCCCATCTGCGTCCACTACGGGAGACGACCATATTTCTCCAGCACTGGAAATACTCCATGCAATAGTGTTGTTGGAAGGTCCTGCAAAGGGAACCCTGCCTGTTCTTTGTAAATTATACCGATACAGGGAGAAGGCGTTCCCCGTATCTTGAGCGTAACTGGAGGAAATGATCGATGCGCCGAGTAGTATAATTGTGATCGTTCTTAAATAAAAGAGAGGAGTTGCAACACACGGAAAAATACGTTTAAGTTTCATTCATTTTACTCCTGAAAAGCATTAAAGATCTGGAATAACGAGTTCTTGTCCAATTTTCAAGGATTTGTGATCCTTGAGGGCTTTTTTATTTGCATCGTATATCTTATTCCATTTTGCACCGTCATTATAATACTTCGCGGCCAGTGTATACAGGGAATCCCCCTGGTGAACCGTGTGTGTATTTGCGGTCGATTTTGCGTCTTCCACTTCGACTACTTGAGAAAGTGATGGGGTGGTTGTTTCCTTTTTTGTTTTTCCCTTTATCTTTTGTGATATTATTTTTTCTTCGGGTATAATAAGCTCGGTGCCCATCTTGAGGCTGTTTCGATCCTGAATTTTATTTTGATTTGCATTAAAAATGAGTAACCACTTCGATTCATCACCATAGTATTTATTTGCGATTTTACGGAGGCTGTCGTTATATTTCACCTTGTGTGTCTTAAAGTGTGGGATAACCTTTTTATCGTCACCGGAAGGGACATCTTTCCAATCTTCAGAATTTGATACAACAGATGCCTTTGTATCATTTGCGGCGATAGCTATCGGTTCATTCTCTTTTGCCTTTTTCCATTCCCCCTCAATAACGCTTTCCTCTTTTTCGGGAGGTTGTTCAACGATTTTTGCTGTGCTTATAACGTCTGATGCCTTTTGTTCCGGATTTTGTACTTCCGTAGTTACCTCTTTAAAAGACTCCTGAGATGCGTTTTGTGGTTCAGGTGATAATTCATTTATATCTAATGCACCAACATGTATTTCTTCTTCCAATTCCGGAATAGGGATAGTCGGTTCTTTGACTGTGGTTCTCGTGCTCAGAAAAACACCAATAATTGCCAGAATAATCACTCCTAACGTTACACCAACTTGCACATCTCTTTTCATCGCTTTTTATTCCTTTCATAGGTTTTACAGGAATGAAGAATCCAAATTAAACATACCCCTGCCCCTTTCATGCCAATTGACAAATTAATACATACGAGATTTTCTCAAAAAATAAACCCGTCTATTCTTTCATAATATTCCACGAAGGACTTTATAAATCATTGTCCATTACGCCTTCTTGATTGTTGCCTCCTTTCCTTGAATTGAGGAATTTTGCCTTGGCAATACTTGATTTATGGAAGAAAGCCCCTTCCACTTGAGCAACATAGGACAAGCAACGAATATTGTCGAATACGTGCCCACAAAAATTCCCACTAACATTACAAACGCAAATCCATGGATTTCAGGTCCACCAAGGAAAAATAAGGCGAACAATACACCAATCGTAGTGACTCCAGTCAAAAGGGTACGACTCAGGGTCTGGTTAATACTATCGTTAACCAATTGCGGTGTAAGCATATTACCCCGGCCTCCCATATTTTCTCTAACCCTATCGAATATAACGATCGTATCATTCAGGGAGTAACCGACCACCGTAAGAAATGCAGCCACCATAGAGCTATCAATTTTCATATTACCAAACAAATAATCCGCCACAGCCACGGCACCCAAAGTAATCAGGATGTCATGGATAACAGCGATAATTGCTGCAGCGCCAAATTTAAAATCTCCAAAGCGAAGCCACACATAAAATATCGTTGCAATACAAGAAAAGATTACCCCCAGTATGGCACGGCTCTTCATTTCACCTGCAACAGTAGAACCAATACTTACTATCCTTTTAAGTGGATTCGGTATTTCAAATGCACTTTTGATAGTCTTTTCTATTGTTTCTGCATTTTGAGGATTGAGAACAATCTTAACCGTTTGATATTCTCGTCCTTCTTCCAAACCCTGTTCAAGTACATTGGGGTACCCTGCCGCGGTCAGCACCTCTTCAATAACGTGCCTTTTTAAGGGTTTTGACAACATCATGCGAAATTGTGCCAGGTTCGGTTCCTTTTCTTGATTAGCTTTGTTTATTCCGGTGTTTTCAGAAACATCTTTAATCAATTCAAAAGAGACGTCAATTTTTTCCTTATACAAACTATCTTTAAATTTACTAATGACATCTTCCTTGATTTTCTCCTGTACCTTTCCTGCGCTGAGAGGTTGCACGTGAATCGCAAATAATTGTGCAGGAGCGTTCACTGCATAAATACGCCTAATGGAATCAATCCTACCAGCCATCGCCATAAAATTTTCTTTACTGGTGCTTTCTTTTAATTCTAACCGGATTGCTTCATTTCCAATGCTATAAACACCGGGAATAGAGATCGTTTCCTTTATGGCCTGTTTGATATCCTGCAAGTTCGCTCTCGTACCTTCGATTCTTAGTTTACTTATCTGAGCCATTGCGGATTCTTTTGATTGTGCTGTCACGGAAACATTACCAAACCCCAGCTTGTTCAACTCAAGCGTGAGGGTAATGGGGTCTATCGGTTCGCTAACCTCCACATCCACGAAAGGTTTCACTGTCTGCATGTTTACATCTTGTGCCTGTAATGTTTCAACAACATCACCCAGTGTTATTTTAACATCATGGGAAACTACCTTATCTTTTAGCCTATCGACAACTTTACCAATCAATTGCGGACGTTTTTTTAAGTCTTCGAGACCAGCAATATTCACTAAATACTCTTTTGCGGGCTGATTAACAGATGTTAACGATACCACATCTTCTTCGCTATACCCTGCGGCTTTGAGAATATTTTGAAGTGCCATCTCATCTATTGGTCTCTGTAACTTAAGATTAAAAACTGTTGGTTCAACAAAATCAATTCCTGCAAATAAACCCGATGCATCCAGTGTGCCCTTGATATCCTCTGTTAATTTTTGTTTTATTTTTTCATCGTTAAGCTCTTTTATTCGGATGCCAAATTCATTTGCTGTTGATATAAATTGGGTTAGGTTCTCGCCGGACCATATACTCTGGACCTCGGCTTCTTCATAACCTGTATCAGCTAAGGCAGTCCTTATAAAGCCCGGTTGCGTTGGATTATTGAGGTGTAAATGAACCAGGGTTCCTCCGGTAAAGTCGATGTCGTATTTTTTATTTCCACGAAGGACAAATGTCGTCAAACCACCAATAATACAGGCGCCTGAAACTGCAATCAGAATAAAGCGATAATTAATAAATTTAACATGGGGAACACCAATCAGCTTGAACATCGAGAAATTCCTGATCCAGCCTAAATCCATGCACAAAGTATATATAACCCTTGTTACAAAAACAGATGTAAAAAGATTGATGATCAAACCCAAAATTAGTGTCCATGCAAATCCTTTTACAGGTCCGGTACCCACTGCGGCAAGTATCACGCCAGTTATTAACGTTGTAATATGCGAATCAAAAATGGCGGAAAATGCCTTTTCATATCCTGCCTTTACCGCTGCCCGCAAAGGTTTTCCCTTGGCTTTTTCTTCACGAATCCTTTCGAAAATTAACACGTTTGAATCAATACCCATACCAATCATGAGCACCAATCCAGCAATGCCCGGAAGCGTCAAAGTAGCGTTGAGTAGCGCCATCGCTCCAACGGTAAAAAAGATATTCAAGGCATTTGCGCAGTTAGCGACCCATCCTACCCCCATATAGTAAATACCAACAAAGAGCACAGCAAAGATACCACCAATAGCGCCTGCCAGCAATCCTTTATAGATTGAATCTTTTCCCAGGCTAGGCCCGACCATGGTTTCCATTTCGAGCTCAAGGTCTGCCGGAAGGCTTCCTGCCCGCATTATGGCAATGAGTTCATTGACCTCATCTTGTTTGAAATTTCCCTCAATAATACCCGTTCCCGGAATACGGTCACGTATCACAGGCGCTGAATATAAAGTGCCATCCAGGATAATTGCCAGAGGTTTACCAATGTTACGTTCTGTAATCTGCCCAAACTTGGATTTACCAATCGCATCAAACTCAAAACCTACGACTGGCTCAATCCCTTTACTGTCAGCATATATTCTGGACAGATGTTCCCCGGAAACCTCCGTCTTGTTTCGAACAAGGTACCATTTCCCTGCTTCCCCTTCTTCTCCTTTTTTCTTTCTTAACCAGTGTTTATAATAGCCGGTGACGGTTTTCCCTTCCAGCGCCTCTTTATATTCCGGGCTGTCTTCGCTGGCTGCCAACCTGAACTCAAGCTTGCCAAGGCGTGTTATGCGGATCTTCAGTCCTTCTGTTTCTGCCTTGGTTGCGCCTGGAACCTGAATAAGGATTCGATGGCTGCCCTGTTCTTGTATCCTATACTCAATAACTCCCTGGGGATCGATCCTCTTTTTCAATACCTCAATAATTTCTTTTGTAATACCGGGTCGCTCTTCCTTTTCATCCACCCGCACTTTATAAAGTAATTCAGAGCCGCCTTTGAGGTCTAATCCAAGCTTAATTTTACCCTTTGACACATACTCAACGACCTTGTTGCGGATGTTTTTACCATCTTTGTCTGTTTCTTCACTAACAATCGTTTCGCGAATAACAGGATTCGTTATGAAAAACCGTGTCCATGATTTTTCCAAAGAAGTGCGCTCTACTATTTTCCCATCAACCTCTTTAACGTGCTCCCTCTTTAAGATCTTTTCTGCTGGGGGATATAAAATCATGGTACCAATAGCAATAACTACCGCAATGAGTGGTATCCGCCACTTTAAGTTTTTAGTCATGTATTTCTCCTCACCAGGCTCCCTTTCCGTTGTCCTTAATAAACTGCCAATTCATACCCACAAATAGAATAAAAAGTTGTTTTATACTTTACTCTCTTTTGTAATTTCTTTCGACTCTTCTGTATCCTCGTGAGAAACCTCTAATACCGTGACAATCGCACTCCTGTCAACCTTGAGTTTCACATCCTTGGCATCATCCACACGAAGGATAAGCTCATTCTCTCTGACAGACATAACAAGCCCATGTATTCCACCAGCGGTTACGACCCGATCGTTCTTTTTAACCCTGGACAACAGTGCCTTCCGCTCCTTTTCCTTTCTTTTTTGTGGTCTCAATATCAAGAAATACATCACAACAAACATAAGGATAAACGGAAGTAACATGGACAGCATGCCACCTGGTGATGATTGTTTTGCAGCCGCTTGCAATAAAAAAAACATTCTCTTCCTCCTAACCGTAATAAAAAATATTTACTTGAAAATAGATAATATTTTCTGATCTGAGTTTCATTTCAAGCACTTGTCACTCAGACTGCTTTAACAAAAAATCAGCCTTAAAATCCTTGAATTCTCCCTTTACGATGGATTCCCTTATCTGCCGCATCAGGTTCTGAAAATAAAATATATTGTGCAATGAGATTAAGGTCAATCCTAAGATTTCATGTGCCAGAAAGAGATGCCGCAGATATGCCCTCGAAAAGTTTTGACATGTATAACAACTACACGCCCTATCCAAAGGGGCTGCATCTTCTTTATACTGACTATTGAGTATTTTTACTCTACCCGTACTGGTAAAGGCGCACCCGTTTCTTCCATTGCGCGTGGGAACAACACAATCAAACATATCGATTCCTCGCTCAACGGCATCGAGGACATCGACAGGAAAACCAACACCCATCAAATACCGCGGTTTATCGTCTGGCAAATAGTCTACCGTATAATCCAGCACTTCATTCATGAGGAATGACCCCTCACCAACACTCAATCCACCTATTGAGTATCCCTCAAAATTCATTTTCACGAGGTTTCTTGCGCATTCAATGCGAATCTCCTTGAATACACTTCCCTGCACAATGCCGAAGAGCGTCTGTTGAGTGTTCTTATGCGTATTTAAACAACGTTCTGCCCACTCCAGCGTCCTTTTTACGGCCACACTCGCCCTATCTTGTTCGCAAGGATAGGGCACACATTCATCAAACGCCATAATAATATCTGCCCCGATGTCGTTTTGTATTTGCGTCATCCTCTCAGGGGTAAAGAAAAACCTTGTTCCATCAACCGGGGATTGAAATTCTACGCCATTGTCCGAAACCTTTGTCAGGCCGGTAAGTGAAAAAACCTGATATCCGCCACTATCGCTGATAATTGCGCCATCCCATCCCATAAATTTATGGAGACCCCCCAATTGTTTAATAATTTTCTCCCCCGGTCTCAAGCAGAGATGATACGCATTTGACAAAATGATCTTGGTATCGGTCCCTTTTAGATGCCATGGCGTTAAAGTCTTGACCGTTCCTTGTGTGCCAACCGGCATAAAAACTGGAGTAGGGATACAGTGTTGAGCTAATTTGAGTTCTCCGCACCTGGCTTTTGTTTGCTTGTCAACTGCTAGAGTTCTAAAAATCAACACCACCTCCGCAAAGAGGCATTAGTAAATCCGAACCAATTCTATCTCTGGATAGTAATATTTTAAAATAGCTATCCACGTAGAACCCTTTTCGGCCATGGCTTGAGCGCCATATTGACATAAACCCACGCCATGCCCCCACCCTCTTCCTGAAAAGGTAATACATTTTCCATTACTCCTGGAATTAAAGGCCGTACTCAACAAAATATTCGGGCCGACAAGCAATCGAAAATTATTTGCATTCATTTCTTTGTTTCCACCAGGAGAAGCAATTTCAACTCTCGAACCATGATTGCCGGCGCCTGGATTTACGGTCTTTACGGCACTAATATTTGAAACGTAAATATTTGCTTCCCGCAACTTCTTTTCAATATCTGACTTACTAATATCCTTGCTCCAGCTGGAATGTTTAGAGTCATTGCAGTAATTACAAACCACCCCCGTTAAGGGGGGTATACTATCTTTCCCGAATACGTGGTGAATATCTTCCGTATGTCCCCCACACGTGCTATGAAAATAGGCAGGGAAAATATTCCAATTATATATCATGACCACACCTTTGGTTTCCCGAATAATTTTATTAAGCCGGGGCGTTTCACCGGCCATGCCGCGATATGCAAGTTCTATCATTTCCAAGTGATAGATTTCGTCCCGCCGCACCTTTTTTTTGTACATCGCATATGTCCTTGCGGTCACTGCCTGGGCACGCAAGGCATCCTCATTCCATGTTTGTGGCATTTCACTGCCAAGGACACCGGCAATAAAACCTTCCAGGTCGATTTCTTCAATTACTGAAAATTTATTATTATCTTGCTGTAATATCCTGATTTCGCCGCGATATCGCAGGCCGTTTAACTCAATATCCCCATCCTGGCGACTTGCAATTCTTAGCTCACTCGTGTCATAGCGCTTATTTCCGATATTAACTCCGCCATTCGTTACTGATATTTTTGCCTTTTGTAAACCCTGTCCTTGATCGATAATATTCGTCAGACTGCCGGTAATTTGATAACACCCATAAACAGATAATTGCGCCTCTCGTACGTTATTTATCAGGAGCACCCGCATAATAGGCGGTTTATCAACAAGGGGACCATAATCATGGACGCCATCCTGAACCACCACAGCATCCCTCTGGCATGAAAGTGGTATGCCCGCGGACAGCGTTGGCAATAACATGGCAATCATCAAGAAAAATATCCTACCCATACGTTACTTTTTGTATTTATAATTATCGAATACAATCTATCTTGGCGCGACAAAGCCACGACCAAATCCCCCTTACCAAAGGGGATTTGGGGGGTTGTTAAAAAACCTTGCACAAAAAAGATGTTTTTACAGAGTAATACGATATCTGAGATTCGCGTGCAGATACCAAAACAATGCCCACTGCAACGACCACATCGGCAGGGTAGTAGGAAAAGAGCCCGTTCCCTCTATCCAAAGCAGTCACACCTTTGCAATCCATTTTGGGTATTTACCTGCTTTGGAGCGTTTTCCGTATCTTTGCTATGGAAATTGCTGCCTTTGTACACTTCCCGAGTAGTGTCTTTGTATCGCTCGTATTCGCTAAAGACACATCCGCAATAACCCTGCCTATAAATCATCTTTTTCTTGGCGATATCATGACTACACTCAGACAAGTAACGATAATCACGATAAACAAAACGAATTCCGTATTCCTGTGATAAATTCTCTGAAAACATTTTTAATTGTTCGTGATTTTGGTAAACACTGAACAACATGGTAGACGTAAAGGCGTCAAATCCATTTTCCCGGGCATAGTTCACGGCAAATTTTAGTCTCATGGCGTAACAGTCTGCACACCGGTCATCCCCCTCATAATTCACGCCCTTCAAATATTCCCTTAAGCCATAATCTTCATGGTAAATTACAGGGATAGGGTCACTTTCCTGGAATACGCGCAATGCCTTCAATCTTCGCCTAAACTCAAGCAATGGATGTATATTTGGATTGTAAAAGAGCCCCGTTACTTTGAACCCTTCTTTTCTCAGCTCATGTAACGGTGCGCATAAACAACATGCACAGCAAATATGTAGCAACAGTTTCATAAGTCGACTCCTCTAAAATAGTCTTTTTTGGAGTCCAGCTTCTGTGTGAAATTGATATCCTAAATGTTCATAAGCAAGTCTGGTCGCAACCCTTCCCCTGGACGTTTTATCCAGATATCCCCTCTGGATCAAAAACGATTCATACACCTCTTCGATAGTATCCTCTTCTTCACTTACCGAAACCGCAATAGTTTTCAAGCCGACAGGACCGCCACCGTATCGAATGACGGTTTCCAGTATTTTGCGATCCATGTCTCCCAAGCCATTCTCATCCACGCCTAACATCTCCAAACCCATGTGTGCTAATTCTTCATTAATAAGGTCGTTGCCACGTACCTGAGCAACATCCCGAATACGTCTTAAAAATCTATTGGCTATCCTTGGGGTGCCACGGGATCTCTTCGCAATAATTTCAGCCCCTTTTTCATCTATTTGAATAGAGAGAATGCGGGCAGAATTACATACAATTTTATACAGGTCCTCCCACGGATAGAACTCTAGCTTCTCCAGTACGCCAAACCGCGAGCGAAAAGGAGCAGTGAGTAATCCTTCTCGCGTAGTCGATCCAACAAGCGTAAACTTTGGCAACTTGATTTTTACCGATCGGGCCTTGGGTCCCTGATCAATAAGAATATCAATATAAAAATCCTCCATTGCTGAATACAGATACTCTTCAACCGTTGTATTCAACCGATGAATTTCGTCAATAAACAGGATATCCCCTTGTTGTAAATTCGTAAGAATGCCCGCAAGGTCCATAGGTTTATCCAGGATGGGACCAGACGTTGTCTTAATTGCCGTATTAATTTCGTTGGCAATAATTTGCGACAAGGTTGTTTTTCCCAAGCCAGGAGGGCCGGAAAACAAGATGTGGTCTAATGGTTCACCCCTCTTCTTTGCAGCTTCGATGTAAATGAGCAAATTTCCTTTTAAGCGATCTTGTCCAATAAAATCACTGAACCGTTTTGGCCTAAGCGTAAGGTCCAGATTTTTATCTTCAACGATCGGCGTGGAAGATAAAACATCTTCTTTTATCATACCATATATCCTACCGTGAGGTTTGAAATTACACGCCTGAGCTAATTAAACCTTATATTTTAAAGCTTCCCTTACAAGGACCTCAACATTATCAATTGTTTGCAATTTTCTTACCACTTCGCTTACTGCGTTTTCAGCCACTGACCGTCCATAACCCAAAGAAACCAGGGCCATAATAGCATCCGACACAAGCGCCTTTTGCCGGGCGTCCATACCACGAGGCATAGATGGTGTAATTCCCTTTAACATTCCCTTGAGCTCCAGGATAATCCTCTCGGCCGTCTTCTTACCAACCCCTTTGATTTTTTCCAATGCCTTTGCATCTTCACGGGCGACCGCATATTTGATATCATCCACCGTGCTGCCCGAGAGTATTGCGATTGCCATAGTAGGTCCTATGCCATTCACGGAAAGCAGCAATTGAAACAAATCCCTTTCATCTCCTGTTGCAAACCCAAAAATCTTTATCTGGTCTTCCCTGATAAACAACTGGGTAAGAATTGTAACCTCACCATGGTTGGAAATCTTCTCGAAGGTAGATAACGGAATGTGTAATAGAAAACCAACGCCTGCCACTTCCAAGATAAGTCGTGTGGGAGACTTACTAGTCACCCGTCCTCGGATGTAATCTAACATGTATGCTCGTCCCCAGATATTGCACGGATGTCATCCGAATTTTTTTTTACACCGGCTATTCTGCATCGTTGTCTTCCAAATCTGCCGTAGAATTGCTATTTGTTTTTAGGCTCAGACCAAGCTTAGAGAGTACGTCTTTTATCTCATCAATATAATCTTGATTCACACCTTTTTGGTCTAACTCCATTTCTGTATTTTCTATGAGGTCTTCAACTGTTTCAATACCAACCTGACTAAGGACATTTCTGCAACGAGTGGAGAATTCAAGTTCTGAAATAGTACCAAACGTCTCCATCTCTTTTTCCGGGGTTTTGTTTGTAAATAACAAACTCTCACTGCCACCTTCCAATACCTGGCCTAAACGTAATCCTTTTTGAGACAAAATGATCTTAATTTCATTCAACGAGGTTTCGCCAAAATTTTTAAAAGAGAGCAAGTCTGCTTCTGTAATTCCTGTAAGATCCCGCAAACTACGGATATTCATTTTTTCCAGGCAATTTTTACTTCTTACCGAGAGTTCAAAATCAGAAATCGGAATATTCAACACCTCGCTTTCCTTCCCTTGCTTCTTTGAAATCTCCTCATCGTAATACATAGCGCCAGAGGACTTGGCATCCTTTAAAAATAATAAAGCCCGGGGATTGTTTGGTTCCGCATCTAAGACCATTTCAAAACAATATACCGCATCGTCATACTTACCTTTATCTTCATACAGCAATCCCAGATTAATATATGCGTTTGTATGACTGGGGCATAAATTTATACACTTCTCGTAGTACTCGATAGCCTTTTCATCTTCCCCGTTCAGATCATAATTAAACGCACAGCGGAAGAGAGATTTCGCACAGTTTTGGTCTATTTGAATTGACTGTGCATACTGATTAAACGCCTCATCGTAATCCCCGAGAGCGTCTAAACAATACCCCCACTGATAATGCAATTCTGCGCTATTCCCATGTGATTGCGAAAAACTTTTAATAATTTCTAACGCATCCTTGATATTCCCGGCCATCCTTTTTGTCTCAGCAATATTCATACAAATATCAAATTCTTCAGCATCCGCTTTTTTAGCGCGGTCAAAACATTCTAAGGCCTGGGCATAATCGCCTAATTCTTGATAACATTTTCCCAGATAATACGAACCGATCTTCCTCGATTTAACCTCTTTTAGAAGCTCGGATGCCTCTTTTACATTTCCAACGACCCACTCGCATATCCCCAACAAAAGAGCGATATCCTTTGCTTTAGCGCCATCACGTTCCTTTTTTAAATCGATCCTCATCGAATTAATTTTCGCATCCAGCTTTTCCCTATTTTCTTTGTAGCTGTATACCTGCTCCTTGAAATGCGCAACGGTTTCCCTCGACAATGTTTCTACTTCTAACAGTTTGTCAAAATCCAGATCAGCAACTGCTGTAATCATTTTGTTGTTTAACCTCCATAACTTCTTAAAAATATACTCTTAAATCATCAAATTAGATAATTTTGGATGTTTGAGTCTAACAAACACACATCAGAAATTCAAATAAATTTTATTACACACTTTTACAACAATTCTATTATTTTCCCCTGGTTTTACAGGTATTGTTTGATAATGTTTTTTTCCATGTGGCTTGGTCGCAGTATAACGTCATTTTCAACTTATCGGTAGTAATAAGGCTGAAAGGGCTAGCATCTCGTAGCCTTTTTCGTTTTATTGAGGTATTATCAAAACGAAGGAGGGTGATTTACAAAATGGCACCTGGAACAGCGAAAGGGTTTAGGGCTTTGGCTCGTTTCCGAGAATAATGGGCAGAGTGTTTTGTATATCAAGCTGCTATTCAATGTGAGGGTTTTATGACCTTTATCAAAGGAGATAAGGTCGAGTTTGAAGTCATTAAGCGATACAAGGCTACGAAAGTCGTCAAACTATAAATCTATTTAGAGAAGAACACTCTTCTTTTAATATAGCTAATATAGCAAATTTGATTTTAGTAGGTTTTTTTGTTTATTGTATTTAAAATCTTTTCGTATTTCTTATACACCTTCTTTTCATGTTTTACGGCATCTTTTACAATTCTATGTAAAAATGCCTTTACGAAGGGATCGGTCTCTTGGTCTGCAAGCTTTATGTATTTTTCCTGCAAGTCCTTCTCATCTTTTGCAACCATATCAAGCGCCTCAAACAAATTCATCCTTCTGCCTTCATTTCTAAAATTTTTTGGTAAACCTCCGATAATAAAGCGAATTTACCAAATAGAAGAACAAATATCAATACTTCTTTTAACAAAGAGCACAATACCTTTTTCTTTTTGTTTATATCGATGGATATGCCTGCATTTCCTCCCTGCAGCAATATATTTTTTTGTTGACAATTATCACACGATGGATTTGAATGTTATGCGTAGATACTAGTAGAGAATGAGCTTATATCACGTCCCTTATGGAGAGCAAGCTATGAAAAATTTAATAAGATGTGGCGCTGTTTTTTTCGTAATTTTCAGTTATGGCGTCGTGATGGCCGGAGATATTACAGCCGCAGCAAGCGAAGATCAAAAGGCTGCCATTTCAGAAATAGAAAAGGTGTCTTCAAAAGATGTAATTGTGAAATGGGACGAGAGGCGAGGTGTTGCTAAATTTATTTCAGGACAACTTACCGAGCCGTCTGACAAATCTAAGACAGACTTGTCGATAGACTTCATTCGGCAGCACAAGGTATTATTTGGTGTAGAAAACCCGGATAAAGAGTTAGCACTGGACAATACAAATGCCGCACCAAGAGGACGCTTTGTTAACTTCAGGCAGAAAAAAGACGGACTGGATGTCATAGGCGGCAAGATTACGGTAAGGATAGAAAATGGTATGATAACTACGGTTGCGAACTACTTTGAGCCAAATATTGCTGTTAAAACGACCCCCACAATTTCCCCGGAAGAGGCAACGGCTATCGCCAGGCGTGAGATAACCTCCCCAAAACAGACCGACACTGCCAGTCTGGTCGTTTTTCACTGGGAAGGGAAATGCTATCTTAGTTATAGAATAGATTTTCGGTTTAATCCAGGACCAGAACCATCGAGATATCGGGTATATATAAATGCACACGACGGTACAATCGTCCTTATTGAAAACAGGGTCATGCATGAGGGTTCTGCCACGGGATCGGGCATTGGTGTGGATGGTGTTTTAAAGAGCTTTGATACTTACGAGAAAGGAGGAGCCTTCTATCTTGGCAACGCCCCTCTCGCCACCACGACCGACATAACGATAAAGACCTATACAGCTAACAACACCACATCCCTCCCGGGGAGCATAGCGAAGGATTCAAATAACTCCTGGGATGATCCGGCAGGTGTGGATGCCCATTTTTACGGAAACTTCGTCTTTGATTTCTATAAAAACAACTTCAGCGACTTTTCCTGGTTTGTTGGAAGTGCATTTGATACTTCTCATGGTCTTATATCAACCGTGCATTACGATGATAATCCCAGAGATGGCAAGGGTTACGATAATGCCTTCTGGAACGGAGCCCAAATGGTGTATGGTGACGGGGGAGAATTATTTTTCCCCCTTTCAGGGGCACTGGACGTAGTTGCCCACGAAATCACCCATGGTGTTACAGAATCCATCAACAACCTCGTATACAGCCTGGAGCCTGGGGCGCTGAATGAATCATGGTCTGATGTTGTGGGGATGTTTGTGTCTCTCGATTACGGAGACGACCGTCCCTATTTGATGGGAGAGGATATTATGAAGATCGCCAAGACCCCTGGGAAAGAGGCATACTACGCACTCAGAAGAATGGACGACCCCCCCTTCAAAACCGATAGTTACCCGGAAAACGACTATAACCCCAACGACCCGTTGAATAGTTGGGGGCAACCTGAACATACCTCTGAACAGTATCGTGCACCAAGCAGACCCTGGAACGACTATGGGGGAGTACACATAAACTCTGGCATTCCTAATAAGGCAGCTTATCTGATTATTACAAACGCGAACATTGGCGCCGAAAAGGCAAAACAGATATATTATGATGCCATGTTCTACCTTTCCCCTAACTCCCAATTTGTCGATGCTCGGGATGCCGTAGAACAGGCCACCATAGATCTGTATGGCAGAGGTAAAGAGCTCGCTGCTGTACAAGCTGCGTTCAATGCTGTTGGTATCCAATAGGCGCTCTTTGCCACATCCGAAAACAATTTTTTCAATTCTGGTAAAAAATCAGGGCAAAATGAAAAATTAACTTTGCAATTTGTATATCGAATATTTGTTTTTTTCTCCTTCTCGCAGCTTTCGAAACCCTTGCTTTTCGCCATAAGTTTACTTAAATCAAAAACATAGGAACCAGGGGCATTATCTATTTGTAACAGATAATAATTGTCGTTGATTAAAATTTATCCCTCATGTGAAGATAAATTGTACACGAAGTCCTGCGTTTGAACAGATTGAGTTTTATCTATTTCCGAAGCACAACAAACAACAAACAATGAGCAATTCTATAATATCCAGTAATTAAATATATTAAGACTTATTTACATTGGTAATTGTTGTATTGCACAAAATTTGCGATTGTCTTTGAAGAATTTGTTTCAACGGGAAATAAATTGCGAATAGAAAGGAGGTGTTTGCCTAAACCAAGAAAGGAAGAAGATGTCTTTAGAATATCGTACTTTATAGTAATCCATCATTAAAAAGGAGGTAGGAAAGAAATGAAAAAGTTATTAGGTATTTTTTTTGCCATGTTTGTTACAATGGCTTTGGTAAGTTCGGTATCTGCAGGTCCTGCTGACGATACGGCTCCTCAGGTGGGAAATGACACGAAGTTTTTTGGTGTGTCTGCGGGCAAAACCCTTCCCCCTTTATGCGATAATTTTTCATATGTGTGGAGTCTCCAGGT
Organism: Planctomycetota bacterium; assembly: GCA_030837315.1. Lineage (GTDB taxonomy): Bacteria > Planctomycetota > Brocadiia > Brocadiales > Brocadiaceae > Brocadia. The sequence goes on along the minus strand of JAUPKS010000279.1, from coordinate 1,276 downwards.
AGTGGGGGCTGGTAAATTGGCGGGGACTGTCAATACGGGTACATGTGGGACATATGATGTAACCGGTACCTTTGATGCCGTGAATGTACAATTGATAGCAACAACTCGTGGTAGTTGTTGCAGCCAGTTCACCTATACAGGAACACACACAGGCCGCAGCGGCAGGACTGCTTCTGGTGGCTGGACTAATGCTTGCGGCGGCAGGGGAACCTGGTCATTGGCTGTTTGTAATTAACTTCCTACTTTATCTACATTGAATAGTGTGTAACAAGGCGCATGCTTCTTTCTCCAGGTATGCGCCTTGTTTTTGTTGTGTTATCGCAACAACCATGGCTAAAGATTCTGTTATCCGCATGTAGTTAAAATCAACGGTAGTGCCGACCCAGCTCGGAGGCATATTTGATCCCAATAGCATCAGCATTCCACGTCAGCCAATCACTCAGCCGAGTCCTTCCTGTTGGGGGATACCCGGAAACCAGAAGATCCGACATCAAACCATAGACTTCGTCCCGGGTTAATACCACATCATTGACAAGGTAGCCTACCATCCTTGAAAAGAAAAGCGCTAATTCTGGCCTGAGATGCACCATTCTCGCCTTGCCATGGATTTTGCTGGCAATGAGTTGAACCATTTCACGAAATGGGTAAATCTCCGGGCCAACTGCATCCATGATCATATTTTCCTCGCATTGACCAGCATTTACTGCCAGCTCGGCCACATCTTCCACAAAGACCGGTTGCAGTTTGTAATCACCCGATCCCACGATGGCAAATATGGGGAACCGCCGCAGGAGCCAGGCAATGTTATTGATAAGGATATCCTCATGACCGAAGAGCACGGTTGGTCGGATGATTGCGTAAGACAGGCTCGACTGACTTATGGCCTTTTCCAGAATAGCCTTCCCTCTAAAATAGGGAAAAGGTGATGCCTCGGAGGCGTTCGTGATGCTGATATGCACTATCCTGCGAACACCCGACTCTTCAGCAGCCCTAATAAGGGCCTTCGTATGTTCAACGGCCATATCGAATGTGTCTTGTTTGTATGAAAAACGTATCCAGTACGTATTATAAAGGGTTGTGGCACCTTGCAAGCTTTTGGTCAATTCTACCTGATTGTCGAAATTAAATGGAACAGCATTTACCTGATCTCCAAAAGGATTCGGACGGTTCGGATGTCCGGTAATCGTTCTGACCTTTTTACCAAGAGACAGGAGTCTTTGTGCTATATATTTACCCGTATAACCAAACGCACCGGTCACGATATTCAATTCATCAG
>JAUPKS010000278.1 GCA_030837315.1 Planctomycetota bacterium | reverse complement strand
AATACGAATATCCCAGCGAACCCACCATCAGGCGGTTCTTACAGGGGGTCGACGCAGAAGCCACTGATACCGCCGTGTACGGCTGGCTACAAACCCTGTGCGGGAAAGACGATGTCCTTGCCATCGACGGCAAGACACTCAAAGGTGCCCGCCAGCAAGACGGCCATACCATCCATCTCCTCTCTGCATTTCTCCAGCAAAAAGGTGTAGTGATTGCCCAATGCGCCGTTGACCACAAAACCAATGAAATCCCATTGAATCGTGGTCATTGGAGCATTGAAAACAGCCTCCACTATGTTCGTGACGTCACTTTTCGTGAATACCATTCCACCATTCGCACCTCCAATGCACCACAGGTCTTTGCTACCCTGAAAAATGGTATTATCAGCATCCTTCGTCTTTTGGGAAAAACCACGATTACCAAATCGCTCAGGACTATGTCCTATAAACCACATCTTGCCTTGAAAATCCTACGCTTATAATCCTGCTTTCTTTGCCTTTTTTCTCGCTGATTCTTATTATGTCTTTTGAAGACAAGGGGGGATTCCCTTGCCTCTGATGGCCCTTTTTACCCCATCTTTTGTCTCTCTGCACATTTTTCCTCTTCCGTTACCCCGTCTTCTTCTGTCTCATGATTTCCCCGGAATCTCTTATGCGGACTTTGACGTTACCGTGACAAATTGATGATTTTCCTTGACAATTTTTTGTGTCATACTACAATGCTACAGTGCTGTCTACAGTTGCCTACATTGACAATTTTTCGGGAAAATAATCGGAAAAGGATATGAAAAATCCATCCAGGGTACACGTCCGCTGTTCTTTCAAATCGACTTGCAGTAGTTTAGTTTTTTATCTCTGTATTTTTTTTGTTATTTGTTCCGGGTGCGACAAAGAAGAAGCGGTTGTTGAAAAAGCTCTGGAATTTAAGGATATTATTTCAGCTCCAGCAGAAAAACAGTTACCGGAAGTAACTGCGGGAACTTCCTCCGTTGAAGCCCAACAAACAACACCCGTGCAAACTGTGCAGATTAGTCAAATTCCACAACCCACTCAGCCAGTTGTTAAACCGATCACAGTGCAGGTTCTTTATAGCGAAGGTTTGGAGTATTTCAATCAGGGCCGATTCGAAGAAGCTGTCGAGGCCTTTAACAAGGCAACGGATATGGATAACACCATGGTCGATGCTTACAAAAAGAAGGCCCTGGCTTACAGTAAACTCGGATTAATGAATGAGTCAATTATTTCCTTTAGGAAGGTTATTGAACTCAATCCAAATGATGTCGAAGCATATCTTAACCTGGGAACTTTTTATGTTAAGCGCCGGATGACTGATGATGCAATCCCGATGTTTGAAAGATATGTATCGATGAACCCCAATAACGCCATGGTGTATTATAATCTCGGGTGCCTGTATAGTGAAAAGAAGCACATGGATAAGGCAATTACGGCGTATCAGCAGGCATTAAAAATTAATCCCAGCTATGCCGATGCCTATTATAATCTTGGCGCTATTTATAATAACAAAGAGATGTTTGACGAGGCCATAGAGGTTTTTAAGAAAGCATTGACCTTAAGCCCTAAAAATCACGAGGCACGTTATAATCTCGCCTTTGCCTACAATAAAAAAGGATTATATGACGACGCGGTTGTTACATGCCAAAAACTGTTGGAACTGGATCCCGGAAATGGCAACGCACATTTTCTGCTCGGTGACACCTATAATAAGCTGGGGAAATTCAAAGAAGCGAACGAAGAATACGATCTATATAAAAAATTGATATTTACTCAATGAAATTCACCTGGAAGTTAACCGTGAAAAATATACTGATCATTATTTATTTATGTGTAATAACAAATTTTATCTATCCTGTCGGTCTTGTTCAAGCTCAGTCAGTCCAAGCAAATGCAGCCACCTCAACGGCGTCGGTACAACCCACCCAACCCACACAGATACCCTTACCAGAACTTCCCCCTACTCCGAGGTCTAAACTCGAAATTATTCAATATATCTTGCTGCCCTTCGCCATTGGTGCATCCATCTGGTTAATATTGCGCCTGGAAAAGATGGAGAGGGAAGAAACGAATGGAAACGAGGGGCAATAGGTATTCCCACCGTTCTTTTGTGTAAATGTAAGTTGTTTTTACTATAGCATATCCCTTTCAAACACCTGCCTGTCAAAAGAGCTGAATACGACACCTTTTATTGTTCAAACCTCCAGTGTCTATTTCCAAACAAATCATCACGCCATCTGTATTGATTAACCCTTGGGACGTTCGGTCGTTGTCGCTGGTCGTATCATGCGTATAGCGTGGTGATGTTGACCATAATAGTTGGCCAGATATCCCTGATCGATGAAGCCTAGCTTACGGTAAAGATTAATGGCTTTCTGGTTTTCCGCATGGACTTCCAGGAATATTCGCTGGGCTCCGCGTGCTGCAAGTGCGTTGAGGATATGCTCGGTCAGTTTATGCCCGATGCGCTTGCCCTGCGCATCAGGATGCACGGCTACAGCATAGAGTCGACCGGAATGGCGTTGGCGGTAACGCCGCAATAACCCCGCAGCCCATCCCATTACCACCTCTTTACGCTCAGCGACTACCACGATTGCACGAGGATTTGTAATCAGTCTTTGCAGCTGTCTGCGGTTGAATATCTCTTCAGTCAGGGCGAAACAGGCGGTTTCCAATTCGACTAGCGAAGCAATGTCCCTGGCTTCAGCAGGACGGAGGCGAAAGGCAGGGAGATCCTGAGGCTTGTATGTTGCCATAACTCCTTCCTT
>JAUPKS010000277.1 GCA_030837315.1 Planctomycetota bacterium | reverse complement strand
CTAATTCTTCAATCATTTTATTAGCCAACGTTGAATTAAACTCAATCTTTATCCATTCCATCGTCACATTTTTCATCGCCAGTTTCTGTTCTTCTTCAATGACCGGCTGGAAGTATGTTCCCGAAAGTATAGCGCCAATTTGACGCGCTTCTTCATCGGTGAGGGTGGTTACAGAGGTAGGTTCGTCATTATCTTTGATAAATTTAAACACCTCCCTTTCCCCCGAGGAATGAATTACTACAACCAATTTATCATCTGAATCCAATTCTAAGGTAAATTTTTTACCTATGCCAGGCAAGTCACATTCCTTAATTTCTGACATATCCAACCCCTTTCTTTTAACAAATACCACGTTTTGTAAACACAAAACATGTGCAACATCCCACTAAATGAACTGATATTACGCATTCTATAATCAGTTGTCAATTTATTTTAGGATTTGCTGCACATCAACTTTTATCAATATTCTTGACTTTCATTCTTGATTAATATAATCTTTTCTTACCCTTACCCTGCACAGGAGAATTCAAAAAGGAGAACACTATGGGAGATGGATTACTATTAGTAAACACCGGCGACGGAAAGGGTAAGACCACAGCCGCATTAGGCCTCGGCCTCAGGGCAGTCGGGCATGGCATGAAAGTGCTTATGCTCCAGTTTTTCAAAGGGCCGTGGCATACGGGAGAACTCTCTGCAATACAACGACTGGAACCCAATTTCAAAATCACACAGCTAGGACAGGGCTTTATCAAAACACGGAAAGAGGAACATGCTGAGGCAACCGTTGAAAATGCTCGGGTATCCTGGGATTATGCAAAACAAGAAATCTTCTCTGATTTATATGATATCATCATACTCGATGAAATCAACAACATGATCGACCACGGACTTTTAAGCGTTGAGGAACTCATTTCAGTAGTAAAGCAGAGGCCAAAAAGACTTACCTTAATCCTTACAGGACGTAATGCCCATGATAAGATTATTGAACTGGCAGATATGGTGACTGAAATGCGCGAAATCAAACACCATTACAAAAGTGGAATCAAGGCCCAAAAGGGTATTGAATTTTAGGTATATTTAATTCCGTCATTTATAAACTTATGCCAGAATCCAAATTGAAGGTAATATTATTGCGACACACCCCAAACCCTGAAGAAATAGTAGCCCAGGCAGCCAAATTATGCTATAGCCCCGCTTCTGTTGATGAGCTGAAGAAACAGATCGAAAGCAAGAACCAGGCAAGCTTTATTGAAAAATTAACCGATATGCGACACCTCTCACCTATTGAACACGTCACCTTTACCTTTGGTATAGAAGGTATCTCCCGCGCCTGTTCTCATCAAATAGTAAGACATCGTTTGGCCTCTTATTCCCAGCAGAGTCAACGATACGTGGGACAACAGAGTAAAAAAGGAGGTGGATTCAATTTTATTGTTCCATCTCGTATAGAAGAAATAGGGAAAAGGCAGTGGTTTATTGAAAAGATGGATATCATTCAAAAATGGTATGACGAGATTGTAGAGGCGCTTGAAAACCATGGAGAAGGCACCTTTGAGGATGCCCGTTTTTTATTACCCAATGCCGCAGAAACAAAGATTATTATTACCATGAACGCCCGTGAACTGCTGCACTTCTTTCGGGTACGTTGCTGTAACCGTGCACAATGGGAGATAAGGGACATGGCAACAGAGATGCTACGGCAAGTCAAACAAGTTTCCCCCCATATCTTTTCAGATGCAGGCCCGGGCTGTGTGAATGACAAGTGCCCTGAAGGAAAGATGACCTGTGGGAAGATGGATGAGGTGAGAGAACGATTTAAAAATCTCTCGTAAGAGGTTCACGAATATCTATCAATTACTCTCTCACCTTTGACTTGGTACAGTACGGCGCTTTTCACATGTTCCACATTCTGTCCCCTCACAAACTTTAATATGCTGGCTATCTCTTCTGTTATTTCTGACAACTATTTCTCAAACCCTGCTTTATCTTTTGTCCGCTTTGCTGAGGCAATACCATTTATCTTTATGCCATCCAGGTAACCTTCTCTCTTTGAGTATCTCCCAACTTTTCAAGAACCCTCACCATATCCACAAAATACCTCTCGTTCATATTATTCTTCCGCTTCTTAACACAAAATTAACAATTTCTTAACACTTCCTTAACATTCGGAGTTTATACTATTTCCATTTCTATCAAAGAATTGGAGGTGTAATATGAAAAAATAATTAAAGACCTTTATTCGAGTATATTTTGTTTACAATAGTTTTTCAAAAGAACAGGAGACTTTGCTAACAGTTAAGGTTACCAGTAAAAATAATGGAGAAATATATCATGAAAAAAATGAGAAAAACAGTAGTAGGATTCCTGATAGCCCTTTTCATGGCCGGCACTGCCAGTGCGGCCACGGTGACGGTATCGAGTAATATCGCCACTTCCGAGACGTGGACTGCAAACAATTTGTATAAGCTGACGAAACAGATCTTCGTTCTGCCGGGAGCGACTTTGACTATCGAGGCTGGCACGGTTATCGTGAGCGACACCGGTGTCGGTGGTAGTCTGGCTGTGACACGCGGTGCTAAAATCTTCGTGAACGGAACCAAAGACAACCCGGTCATTATGACTTCCACCGATGATGTGGCAACCTGGACACCCGATGCTAACCACCCCAGCGGCGGCGACCCTAAAACCGGGACGTGGCGTGTGGGTGCCAATGAGTGGGGCAATCTGACGATCATGGGGAAAGGATTGATTTCCGCTTCTCATTACGGTGGCCTTCAGGTGGGTGACAACACGAAGGATCCTTCAGGTTTAAATGAGAAGCAGATGGAAGGTTTGACTGATCCTGATAACTCGTTGTACGGCGGCAAAGATGACAATGACGACAGCGGTTCGATCAGCTATCTGTCACTGCGTTACGCCGGGAAGGTGATCGGCCTCGGCAATGAACTCAACGGTCTGTCGTTAGGCGGTATAGGTCGCGAAACCGATATCCATCACGTTGAGATCATGAACAATGTAGACGACGGTGTTGAAATCTGGGGCGGTACGGTCAACCTGAAATATATCAGCATCTGGAACGTAGGTGACGACAGCTTCGACGTTGACGAAGGCTGGCGCGGTAAAGCCCAGTTCTTGTTTCTCGTTCAGGGCTACAGCCTTGATGCCAAACAGGGTTCCGGTGTGGGTGACAACTGTTTCGAAACCGACGGCGCAGAAGATTCCGACGCGCAACCGGTTACCACGTCAGCGATCTATAATGCCACCGTCATTGGTAATCCGATTGACGGGGATGGTGGAACAGTCTGGCGTGACAACGCCCGTGTCCAGTATCGCAACTGCATCTTCATGGATCTGGGTGAAAAACTTGTCAGACCTGATGGCAACGACGGTGACGGCGCCAATGGATACGGCCATAACGGCACGCTGTCGTTTGCGGATACATGGACGACAGATTACTCGGTTACTTCGACGGTTAATGATTGCAACGGGTGCTCGGTTGGTGCCTTCAACCACGGTGATACGCTCTACACGGTTCAGACTTCCGGCAAACTCGCGGAAATCACGGACAGTGTGCTCTTCCGCAACCTTCACGCTGATGCCTACACCGATTCGGATACGGTTGGAGTAACTGTAGGTGGTGGCAGTAATCCGGACAAGAACAATGTGGTTATTTCCGGCTCTGACTCGGCTAACGCCCCGATTGTGAGTATTACGCGCGGCCCGCTCTTCACTTCTACTGAAGAAAGTAAGGGTGTCCTTCCTGTTGTATCAATAAATCCGCTTCCTGCCAATGAGGCTCTTACCAGTGTCGGTGCGGCTCCCAACGATGGGTTCTTTACGCCTGCTCAGTATCGCGGCGCTTTCAGTGCAACAGACAACTGGTTGCAAGACTGGACAGCTGTGGATGCCTACGGCATGCTTGTAGCCACGACACCACCTTGTGAAGTAGCAGAGGTAGATGCAGAGCCTGAACCTCTGAAGCTTTTAAGGGAGGAAAGTGAAGAAGTAACCGTAACATTAACTTGCGGTGATGGTTCTCCATCTGCAGACAAGTTAGTAACGGTTGAGGTAAAAGGTGGTAAAAAACGCGTGAATGTTACACCGGCAAATGCCTTAACGAATGAAAACGGTCAGGCAACGTTTACAATTACCGCTACAACGAAGACAGGAGATGCAAAGGTACAATTTAAGCATCAAAACCTGAATGATAACGTGACGGTAAAGGTAAGAAAGAAGTAACGAATAATCTATGCAGAAACATGCCCATGATAGCAGCAGCTATGCTACGCTGCTGCTATCATTTATAAAAATCTTGCCTTTGGTTCCCTGGGAGGTGCCATCTTCTGATGGCGATCAGGCTCTCGATTGACGTTGAGTGCTGCCAATCGCCATCAGGAGATGTCTCCTGCGATTTTTTGAAATTTCTAAACGTTAAAATGATAGTAAAATTAAGAATTTCCCTTGTGCTGAGCGGTTTTAGTTTGTTTTTATTCACCGTCGGGTGCGATAAGCAGGAAAGAACAGGTGATGTTGCACAAGGCAAGTATGACATGGTTGTCTCCCTAACGGATAAGCTGCTCGCCGATTATCAGAACAAATTGCTCGATGTCGCTTTTGAAGCGGCCTCGGCAATTCCAATTCAACCGCACATCAAAGACCGGTCGCGTGCACAAGGGAAGGTCGTTGAGACATCTCTTGAACTTGATCAGCCACTGCGGGCGCTGAGGTATATTGAAAAAATCGATAACTGGCGACGAGGTACAGGTTACGGTGCCCTCGCTTTTTTTTATGCCAGGCACGGCTACGCTAATGAAACGCAGCAATACTCAGATCTGGCTCTTCAGTTTTCTGAGTCTGCTGAAGACTGGCACAAAGACCACATCAGAATGAAAATTGCTAATGCATATGCCTTACTGGGAGAAACCCAACAGGCCGACCAGTATGTAAAGGATTTGGCAGATGTTGAATCGTTAAAAGTAGCTAAGGTAACCGCAATGATTGCAAATGACGACCATTTTAACGAGCAAATGAAAGCTCTGGATGCGTTACTGGTATCAAGTAATTTTGATATCGTAGAAAATGCGCTCAAGGTGTGCACTAATCTCTTTAACCGTTTTTATGACAATACAGAGAGACGTTCGTTTGTTGAAGAGAAAATAAAAACATCCTGGG
>JAUPKS010000276.1 GCA_030837315.1 Planctomycetota bacterium | reverse complement strand
TGTCGGGAAGTGCCGTATCGGTGAGGAAGCCAAACGTACGCGTCATAAGACCAAGGAAGATGGCTGACTGCTGGGTAATGAGCAGCGAAGCGAATGTCAGTCCGACGATAATGCCCACATATTTGGCGCGATTCCCAACAAGCATTTTCAATGCAATGAAATTCATTTTCCCGACAACTCCGATTGTTCTTTAAATAACAGATTGGTTTTTCTCCCCCCTCCCAAAATCTTTACCGTATTTCGTGGAGGCTTCCGGCGGCAAGGTCAATCTTCGATCGCATCTTAACATTAAAGATAATAGAAAGGGCAATAAACGATGTGAGCAAAGAAGAACCGCCGTAACTAATAAAGGGGAGGGTGATTCCTACAATGGGCGCTATTCCTAAGGTCATACAGATATTGACCACAATTTGAGTTGCAAACATAGTGACGAGTCCCACGACAATGAGCCGTCCGCAAGGTTCCCGGGTGCTCCGGGCAATACCGATACCGCACGTAATGAAAACGATATAGAGAAGCAGGACACAGCATGCCCGCAAAAATCCCCACTCTTCAGCAATCACAGCGAAGATAAAGTCGGTGTGCCGCTCCGGCAGAAATCTCATCTGATTCTGTGTGCCGTTGCCCCACCCGGCTCCAAACAAACCACCGGAACCAATGGCAATGAGGGACTGAAGTCTGTGATAGCCTGCTCCCCAGTCAGCGGTTTTCTCTGGCCAAAGAAATCCGACGACCCTCAATTTTTGGTAAGGTTTTAACATAAACAACCAGACAAAAGGGGATGTGGCTAGGCCGCAAGCAATGAAGAGCACGAGTTGATAGAGCCGGATACCGGCAGTGTACAAGATAGAAAGTAAAATAGGGACCATGACGAGAGCCGTACCAAGGTCCGGTTGTTTCACTATGAGCGCCATGGGTATACATGTTAAGAAAAGGGAAATCCCGATATCAAATAATCCGAGACCGTACTTCTTGTATCGAAGAAATCGTGCCAGGGTGAGCACCAGGGTGATTTTCATGAATTCCGAGGGCTGAAGGGAAAAAGAGCCAATAGAAAACCACCGCTGTGAGCCTTTTACGGAACCTCCGAGGCACAGCAGCATGATTAAGAGAAAGAGGACGCAGGTGTAGATGATATAAGCATAGTGAGCAAATGAGAGGTAGTCAAAATAAAGAAGGGTAAAAAAAAGCGTGAGCCCCATGAAAACCCAGACGAGCTGTTTCAACAGAAACTTCTCAGATGATGCACTCCAGATAAAAAATATCCCCACCGTCAGAATGAGACATATTATGGGGAACAGCAACCAGTCAAAATTTTTCGAGCTTACCGAATTTGTCATACATTTAGTCTTCAAACGTGTCGTCTTGATGCTCGTTGTTAGAATAAGAAGTGTCTGCATCAAACCTGGCAAAATAGTCGGGAAGGGTAACGTTTGTGGTGAAATAGTTTGATCTCATTATCGGGGTTATCAAAATATTACTGTCAAATGCCTTGCTTATATAAGGGTGCAGCTTTTTCGCATTCGATAATTTAAAAACTTGAAATATTTTCTTTAACTGTGTACAGTATAAGACGTTCCAAAAAAGAAAGTAAAACTTACAAAAACTTTGCAGGATCGAGATAATATATTACCCGTATTATATAGGAGTTATTGGTTGTAAGCAATGAGTTTATCTGGTAAATCCTTCTTTATCCTATTGTAACAATTTTGCCTTTATGAGTATTTCATACATAGACACTGATATCCTAATCATTGGCGGCGGAGCGGCCGGATGTTTTGCTGCGGTGGAGATTTATAAAAGAGCGCCCACGTGCAAGGTGGTTGTAATGGAAAAGGCGCATATCGAGCGCAGCGGCTGCCTGGCCATGGGGTTGAATGCCATCAATGCTTATTTACATGCAGGACAAACTCCCGATTCTTATGTTTCGTTTGTTGAACGGCACTTTGAGGGTATTATCAGAAGGGACCTTGTTTACAGCATAGTGAAAGGACTCAATGAGGCTGTCAAAGATGTAGAAGAGATGGGTCTTCCCATTGAAAAGAATGAGGACGGCAGTTATAAGGTGCGTGGGAAACGCAGCATCCGTATTTTTGGTGAACGGTTGAAACCCATCCTGGCAGAGGCCGTACAAAGAACCCCATCCCAGGTATTAAATCGTGTTGTGGCGACAAATTTTATCTACGATGGTAACCGCGTCTGTGGGGCTTTTGGATTTGGGGTCAGAAATGGTGTGTTTTATGTAATCAGGGCAAAGGCCGTTATTGTGGCTACCGGAGGAGCTTCGGGCATATACAAGCCTAATAATACCGGCGAGGCGCGAAATCTGCTGTGGTATTGTCCGTGGAACGTGGGAACTGGGTATGCCATGGGAATACGCATCGGAGCAGAAATGACGAGTTTTGAGAACCGGTTTGTTGCTTTGCGGGTAAAGGACGTGAATGCGCCAACAGGCACCATCGCTGTAGGGACGCGTTCGAAACAGATTAATGCCCGCGGAGAAGACTACCTGGAACGCTATTACCAGCATTTGGGCGGAAACAAGTGTCTGACACATCACAGGCTTCTGGCAACGGTAGAAGAGAAAAAGATAGGCCGGGGTCCTTGCTATTTGGATACGACAACTTTAAACGAGGCAGAAGAAAGAAGATTAAAAGAAGATTTTTTGAATATGAATCCTCAGATTGTCCTTTTGTGGGCAAACAAGGAGATGAATCCCCGAAAGAAACCTGTGGAAATCCAGGGTACGGAGCCTTTTGTTGTGGGTGGCCATTGCCAGGCGGGATATTGGATTGATGTGGAGAGAAGGACAACGATCCCAGGTCTTTATGCTGCCGGAGAGGTGGCAGGCGGTGCACCAAAAAAATACGTGAGTGGGAGTTGGGTTGAGGCGCGTATCGCAGTAATAACGGCGCTTGAAGATATCAAAGGGGTCGTGTTAAAAGATAGAGATGATGAGGCAATTTTAAGAGAAAAGACCCGGGTCTTCTCCCCTTTGACAAAAAAGACGGGCTTGTCACCTGTAATGGCGCGGGAACGACTTCAGAAGATTATGGATGAATATGCTGGTGGTATTTCCATGAATTATGCACTCCATGAAGAACGGTTGCTTGAGGCAAGACGACTATTGAAAAGTCTCAAAGATCGCATGGGAGACATTGCCGCTATAAATAATTATACTTTGGTTGAGGCGCTGGAGTGCATTGACCGAATTGATGTTGCAAGGATATTGGTAGAACATCTGATCTATCGCAAAGAGACACGATGGGCATGCTACCAGACCCGCCTGGATTATCCGGAAAAGGATAATAGCCGATGGCTTACGTTTGTTAATTCTATCTATAATCAAAATACGGATGAAATAAAGATGGTAGAAAGGCCGTTGAGCTCGTGAGCATCTTTATTGATGAAAATATTTGTAACGGCTGCAAGGGATTACCCGAGGCGCGATGTGAGCGTATCTGCCCTGGTGATTTATGTTACCGTAAGGAAAACCTGAAGGCAGCGATTCGTGATCAGTCGGCTTGCTGGACCTGTGCCTGCTGTGTGAAAGAATGTCCCGTGCAGGCAATTGAGTTGAAACTGCCTTTCCAGATATGCAGTAACGGCTCTTCTTTAAAGGTCAGGCTGAGGCACGACAAAACGATTTGGACAGTCTGGGATGCCGAGGGGCATCAAGAGGAATTTTTTATTCAGGCAAGGAGTTTGAAAGGAGATTAAAGAAAAGATGGTTAAAAATATTGCGCCACATGGGGGTAAGCTTATCAATAGGATTGTATCGATGGAAGAACGGGAACTATTGCTGGATAAGGCTACTCATTATGATATGAAAAAAATTCAGCTGAATACCCGGGAGATGTCTGATCTTGATATGATTGCAGTTGGGGCGATGAGTCCTCTCGAAGGATTTATGCGCAAAGCAGATTATGATAACGTTGTGGACAACATGCGGTTATCGAATGGTTTGCCATGGTCAATACCAATTGTGCTCTCTGCAACAAAAGAAGAGATCGAAGGACTCAAACCTGGCAAGGATGTTGCCCTTGTGGATCAGGCCAACGAGGTGATTGCTATTTTACATCTGGAAGAAATATTTCACCACGACAAACAAAAGGAATCCCTGGAAGTCTACGGTGTAGATGATAGAAAACATCCGGGCGTGGATTATGTTTTCAAAATGGAGGAATATCTGCTGGGGGGCAAAGTTAGTGTGGTCAATCGGGCAAAGCCATCCGATTTTTTATCATATCGGCTGGACCCGGCTGAAACAAGGGAAGTATTTGTAAAAAAGGGTTGGAGGCGCGTGGTTGGATTCCAAACCCGCAATCCTGTTCATCGTGCCCACGAATATATTCAGAAATGCGCCCTGGAGATCGTGGACGCCATCCTTTTGCACCCTCTCGTAGGAGAAACAAAAAGCGATGATGTGCCTGCTGATGTAAGAATTACGAGTTACGAAGTTCTTTTAGATAAATACTATCCAAAGGACAGGGCCATGCTGTCTGTTTTTCCGGCTGCCATGAGGTATGCGGGACCGAGAGAGGCAATCTTTCATGCCATCGTGAGGAAAAATTATGGCTGTACCCACTTCATAGTAGGACGCGACCATGCTGGCGTAGGGAGCTATTACGGTACGTTTGATGCCCACTTTATCTTTGATGAATTTGACCCGCAGGAGATAGGAATTACCCCATTATTTTTCGACCATACGTTCTACTGCAAATCCTGTAATGGTATGGCCTCTTACAAGACATGCCCGCATGATTCTTCCAATCATGTCATTTTGAGCGGTACAGAAGTCCGGAAGATGTTGGGCGCAGGTCAAGCTCCACCGCCCACATTCACAAGGCCTGAGGTCGCGACCGTATTAAGTGAATATTATCAGAAATTAAAATGAGGTTGTTCGTTTAGTTTTTTGAAAAATTCCGGCAGTGTGGGGGGTGAAGCATTTGTTTAAATCAGTATAGGCAAGTTCTTACTCTTGACAACAAATGCTTCGCCTCTACCAGTTATAGTATTCCTGCGTAAAAACTTTTTTTCCCATTCCCCGTTTTTACGAGGACGAGTTTTGTGAGGACATGTTTTGGCAACTATTTTACAACCGTTTCCATCCCGCTTTTTTAAGGGGGGTTCAGTTACGTCTGGGCTACGCCAGGTTTTGTTTCAGAAATTCATGTGTATTAATGAATCCCGCTGAATTGCTTTCGGGTGATTTACGGTTACAGTCCCTTTGCAACAGTAATGCCCCTCGTTGCAACAAAGGATTTGACCGTAACCAAGTCCTGATCATCACGTGCAACTATCGTCACCACATTCGGGCCTTCCTTTAAAGGAAGATTTGTATTGATTTCAAATCGGGTCTGCTCTTTCGGGGTGGCAATCTTATTGGATTTAAAAAAGACCTTATCGTTATTGATCATGATGTAGGCATGTTTTACACATATATCATCTTCTATAACGGCAGACAGCGGTAACTGCTCGTTTCCGAACAATACATTTGATAAAGATTTACTCAAGGTAACGGTTGGTGGTATCCGCTGTATAAAAGGTTCTAAGATGCCTGGTTCACTCTGAACACCATTCAATTCCAGAACATCTTTTGCCGACACCCAGCCATGCCGATTTTCTGGCAGCGTTATTCGAAACCAATCTGAATTTTTCGCATTAGCTGCCAGAACAGTTCCTTCCTTCATCATTGATACTATCGTTGAATCAAAAGACATTCCCCCATAGAGCGGCACGTGATTTTTCCTTACCTTCAAAAGGCCAGAAGTCTGTAACATTTTCGGCTTCGCTGATACAATGGGAAAACTCAGTTTATTCGTTAGAAACGTTCCGAAAACCATATCAGAGATGATCATATCCATGCTGAACTTGTCCGATGACACCGTTTCTTTTACAAAGAAGGATAGTTTTATCTCTTTCTTTTCTCCCGGTTTTAAGGGTCCTATTTCAGCCCTGCCATTTTTTACAAAAATTTCTTTATTACTTAAATCCTTTACGGAAATTACATTTTTTTCTGCCATACCTTCCCCAACGTTTTTTACTGATATGAGCAGGTCGACATCTTCGCCTGTCTGTATTAACCCGTCTCCGTTGTTTTTCGAAGAGTCCTTTATGGTATCAAGTATCTGATATGAATAAGCAAAAAGCGGCCGCAGTAATGCCTCGGTAATAATATTAATTTTGATATCCTTCGGATTATGATGATTCAATTCTTCAAACTTGATAGTAACTTCGTCTTCTCTATCAAGCGAAAATTTGGGAATTTCTATCGTTGTGGAATATGATTTTGTGCTTCCTGTGTCTATTTTTCCAAGGATAAACTCGAG
>JAUPKS010000035.1 GCA_030837315.1 Planctomycetota bacterium | reverse complement strand
TGATTTTATTTTGAAATTCCTAACGATAGATTAATACTATTCAATGAAAGCGCTATGAATCCCGTAGGGATGAAATGATTATAGACGATAGCATAAAACCCCAACGATAAACCCCTAAGGGGTGATATAATTGTTTTTCCGTGAAATGCCTGGCGTGTCCATTGTGTCATCCCATTGGGATTGGATGTTGTTTTCGGCTTTTTTCATCGATAATCATTTTACCCCTTCGGGGTTCTTGCTTTCATATTTTTAATAAATCACAATGAATGAACACGTTTAGTATATTAGGTAACATTATTAAGTAGACTCTTTATCAGTCAATATCTCAGAGAAATTGTAAGTATTAAGAAACAGAAAGTCTACTTAACAATGTTACCTACTATATTACTGGCGAAGGAACAGGACAATCGGATATCATAAAGGCCATGGACGAATGGATAGAAGTCAAAGATGTAATAAATGGCTTGCTTTAGAAAGCCTCAAAATTCACATCGGTGAGGTGAGGCTGCAAGCATTATTCTGTATAGGGAAATAAACGCCGATCTTTTGGCAATAAACGATCTAAAAGCCAGAGGTGTAGCCAGTGCTATGGGTGTTCATAATTATAGGAACGCTGGGGATATTACGGCTAGCAAAGGATCGCTGTATGCTTAAATGAGAAAAGTGGTTGCATATATAAGCAAAGTCCTTTATAACCGGATATTGAAAGATATGGGAGAAATTTAAAAAATGATTCGTGTTATCTGTTTCGTAACTGTTAAGCCCACCTCAGCAAACGCTGAAATCGTGGAGATTCTTAGAAAATAGAGAGAAAATTATGCGGATTTTTCTCTTTAGCTGTTTTTCTCTGCGTTCTCAGCCCCCTCTGTGTTTATGTATAGTTTAAGGCGGCACGGACTTCGTCGTGTACGATCAGTCAAACGACAAACTTGTTTGCATATCCCCTACCTGACGCTTCTCATCTGCGTATTCTTAATCCACCCTTTGTACTCAGCACCTGCACAAACTGATAGGGTACAAGACATCATTGACAACAGCACCATCACCAGGATTCCAAAACCCCTTGCAGTACGCACCGACAGAGAAACTCTGGAATACTTTACGGAACATGTAGAGGAACTCACGAAACATGGAAAGGATTTCAAAAAAAGAGATTTGATACTTGAGGTCAGAGGGAATGGACGCTATGGCATACAGATGCCGTCAAAACACATCACAGGGGAGTTTGAGTTAGTGGAACGGCAGCCACAGAAAGCAACCTATCTGGGACACGGCAACGCCGCTGTTTTCTTCAATTTTTCAGGCTCTATTGTATTGGAGATTGACTACACAACGCAAAATGACGAGGCAGGTTTTTACGAAGAGGTGAAAACGTCCGTCCATTTGAAATTCGACAATGGCTTTCTGGGCTTTATTGCTAAGGCGGCAAGCCCCATCCTGAACCCCAAGCTAGATAAACTTATTACCAAGTTTGCAACAAAGACGAAAAAGGTGGTCGAAGCAGCTTATACGGCTAAGAAGAGCATAAAATGACTGAACATTCAGCATTATACAAACTTTTAAATATACCCCAGCCGCGACAACCTTTCCTTAATCTTATCTTCTTCTTCAGGCGAATAGACGTGTCCGGCCGCCCCTGTTTGGCTTACGTAACCAAGCTCTATCAATTTTTGGAATATCTTGTTCGCAGATTCTTCCGCGGTTTCTTTATCAGTTTCTACCACAACCTCAGCGTTGAGCGGTTCCTCAAAAGGGTCTGAAGCGCCGGCAAAATCCTGGATATCACCTTTCAGCGCCTTCTGGTATAACCCCGTTATATCCCGTTCAACACATACCGCCAGGGGACATTTTACATATACCTCAAGAAAACTCCCTATCTCCTTTCGTGCCTTTTCTCTGGCCTCCCGGGAAGGAGAGATAGTGGCAGAAAGAACAGCCACACCATTTCTTGTGAGTAACTTACACATGAATGCAACCCGCTGGATGCTGATATCAGAGTCCTGTTTACTGAAACCCAGTCCCTGGCAGAGGCTTGTTCTGACTACGTCACCGTCGAGTATTTCGACGTTTCTCCCCAATTCTTTCAGCTTTTTTTCAAGAAGATGGGAGAGGGTAGACTTTCCGGCGCCTGATAACCCGGTAAACCAAACCGTGAAACCCTTATTCATTTTTTATATCCCCTTACATACCTTACGTCTGTAATTTCGATCCATATTTAATCAAATATTTAAAGTCATTTACGATTTCCTATACGCGTTCAGAGACCTGCTTTCAGTATTTAGCTTCTATTTCACTAATGATTGATGACAGCTTACGATGCTTACTCATCAGTATTTAATTAGGCCTTCGGCGACTTTTATTTATTACCCACCCCTCAATCCCCTCCCAAGAGGGGACTTCTCAAATTCCCCTCTTGAGAGGGGTAGGGGTGTGTCCCTCTTTCTAGAGGGGAATCAAAGAAAATTGAAATTCTTAAACGTCAAAAGTAGTTTTCAATGTTCCTGTAGATATTAAAAATCTGTCAGCAATTATTGTATAACCTTTCCTTCCATATCTTCAGGCACTTTAACGCCCATGTAACTCAATATCGTTGGGGCAATGTCATACAATGTTACCCCCTGAAGTCTTTTCCCACCCTGACTCATGCCATTTTGCTTAATAAAAATACCATACTGTGCGTGGTTTGCATCATCGGGACCCGTATCGTTTTCACTGGCCCATATCGTCCTGTTCCCAACACTGCCAATAGAACGCCAGAAGAGGTCTCCATAATATACAATTAAATCCGGTGGTATACCGTTACATGCTGAATAGATATCCTCAGGTTTAAAGACCTTCGTATGGATATTATTGCCCTTTTCATCCCGCAAATCTTCTAATTTTTTTATCAGTTCATTCCTCACATGCTCATAGTGCTGGGGTGCAATGACCCCTTTGGGTTCACGACCCTTTACATTCATAAATACCCGTCCATAATAGCCACCCTCACCCCAAACCATCGTATTTTCCCAGTCGACGATGAGTTTGTTGAAGGGTGTAGACTCTGCAGGGTAGTGCACTAATTTCAGGTAACCGTTTTGAATAAGCCATTCATTAATGCAAATACCACCAACCATCTTCTTGGCCCCGTGATCGGACACAATAAGGGTCATGGTATCGTCATTGAAAAGTTTAAAGGTCTCACCAATTTCCTCATCGAGATATTTATAGTAATTCAGAATGGCGTTTTGATACTTTGAACCCGGCACGTATTTAGGATGGTCATGATCAAAATGTTTCCAAAAGGCATGATGTATCCTGTCCGGACCCATTTCTACCATCATAAAGAAATCCCATTCCTTTGAACGTATAAAATGTCTGGTTAACCTGAACCGTTTCTCCGTCATGGCATAGATATCTTTTAAGATAGATTCTTTGTTGTCGCTCCTGAACTCATCCACATCGAGCATGTAGCCTTTTGAAACGGCCTCTACTTCAGCTTTCAACTCAGGAGGATACGTATATTCACCCTTCGTATCCGGCGTCATAAAGCAGGTGACCATACACCCATTGACGGGCTGGGGTGGATATGTCATGGGCACACCAATTACGACGACTTTTTTCCCTATCCTTGAGAGGATATTCCATACGGTATCCACAGTGACGGCCTTTGAATTTGCAAAGGATAACCCCTCATAATCGTAACTCGACCGGTTTCTAAACCCATAGATTCCGAGCCTGCCGGGATTAGCGCTTGTCATCATGGACATCCATGCAGGGCAGGTAATAGCAGGAATAGTGCTTTTCATCTCACCATAGCTACTCTGAGAAATCAGTCGTTGTATATTCGGCAACTGATCTAACCAACGATCGAAAAAAAGTTCGGGTGGCACTGAGTCCAAACCTAACACAAATACCTTTTTCTTATTAATCACCATAAAAATGCATCACCTGGTAAAATTTTCCGTATGATCTTCGCATGAAGTGAAATATGCTGATACGTTGCATGAAAAACATGTTTTGGCCTGTTTTGCAAACGTCCGGAGGGGTTGACCTGTTATATCTTCACCGTAAAAATAGTAAAAGCCCGCGATCGGAGTCGAACCGACAACCTCATCATTACGAATGACGTGCTCCGCCAATTGAGCTACGCGGGCTTAAAACAAACATGCTGTAATTAAGTTATAAGTAAGGTGGATTAAGGCGTTGGTTTTTACGCCGAACCCATCAATAACTATTTCCAGAAAAGGTGGATTCGCTCTCGCTTAATTCACACTACCGCTACCGCAAAACCGCATGAACAAAATGGAAATTCATATATCTTTAAGGAATTTATTATACGAAAAATATTTTTATTTACAATAATTATTCGTAATAATTCGAGATTATCCTGGTCGTGAACCTGCACGCAATCATCGTCAATCCCCGGACGATGAACCCTGATCTCTTACAACTATTCACACGGAACAATCCTATGAATCTCCAATACCTGTTCAATTAAGCGGGGAAGATCCTTAAGCGGCAGCATGGTCGCTGCATCTGAAAGCGCCTGATCGGGGGTTTCATGCACCTCCAGGAACAGGCCGTCACATCCTGCGGCAACGGCAGCCCTGGCAAGCGGTACAATCATCTTTCTTTCACCCCCCGAAATGTTTCCCTGCCCTCCTGGAAGTTGAACACTATGGGTGGCATCGTAGATCACTGGATAGCCTAATTCCCGCATAATAACCAACGATCGCATATCGCTGACCAGATTATTATACCCAAAGCTCGTACCTCGTTCCGTTAACAGAATCTGTTCATTTCCCGTGCTCCGTATTTTTTCTACAACCGATTTCATATCCCACGGGGCCAGGAACTGTCCCTTTTTCACATTCACTGGTTTACCTGTCTTTGCCGCGGCCAGGATGAGGTCAGTTTGGCGGCAAAGAAAGGCGGGAATTTGTATAATATCGAGTGTTTCTGCAGTAAATGGGACGTCTTCCGCCCCATGGACATCGGAAAGTATTGGCACATCAAGTTGTCTTTTGATATCCGCTAAAATCCTTAAACCTTCTTTCATACCGGGCCCCCGGTATGAATTACCAGATGTCCGGTTTGCCTTGTCATATGACGCCTTGAAGATAAAGGGTATCTTTCTTGCCTGAAAGA
>JAUPKS010000275.1 GCA_030837315.1 Planctomycetota bacterium | reverse complement strand
TCAGGTGTAGATATTTTCATTGGTGTGCTTTCTTCTTTTGTCTCTTGAAAGGTCTCTGGAAAAGCGACAATCCTCTGATGGCCTTCGTCAGTCAGGGATTTCCCCTGATAATCCATTTCCTCCACAGGGACAGTTGGGGATGGTTCTTCCCCGGTAATAGACGGGAGGGGCTCGTTATCCTCCGCATATGTCTTAGTTACGCTTTCTTCAACAGCAAAAGGAGATGGAGAAGGAGATTCCTGTCCTGTAACAGCTGGGAGAGGCATATTATCCACACCCGGTGTTTGCGTTCCTTTCTCCTCTCCGATGAGGAATTGTTCCCCGGTAACAGGTGTGGTAGGATGTCCAGGTATAGAGACAGCCGGGTGAGCATCCTTTTCCACAGCAGTTGAAGGCGTCTCTTTTTCCACGATAATTGGCTGATACTCCCTATCAGGTGATTTCTCATGGAGACCTTCTTTTTTTGCAGTCTCCAAATATCTCTTTAAATATTTCTTTGGAGAAAGTATTTCCTCGATGGTCAAAGACCAGGTTTCTTCTTTAATCCCGATGGGAATTTGCAAGGAATTTTTGTAAGATGCTGAAAACTCTGCTCCTAATGGAGGTGATCCAATTGCAGCAGAGCAACAAAAGAAAATGAAGATGATTACAAACGCCAGGTTAAAATTGAAAGTACGCATGGTATATGAAAATTTAATGTTTTGTAACTTTCCCTTCCAGCACACACCCTCTCTGTAAAGGCTGACATATTTTCCTTAATCTAACACACTGTGATTTATTTTATAGAAGGCCATAAAAATGGTAAAAAATCCGACTTCATTCGTGGAAACAATAATGACCTTTAATTAGTTCCTGATTTCAGGATTTTTTCCATCCGTTTTTCTTCGTGACGTATGTATCATAGACAATTTCAATTGGTGGATTCGCTTCACTTAATCCACCCTACTTAATGTTTCAATTGTATCTAAACATTAGGCAAATGAAAGCTATAAATGTGCGCTCATTTGTTTGATTTTCCTGTCTTTTCTTTCAGTAAGCCATTTTATAAACCATTCCGATTCTTTCATCATGATGCTGCCAAGAATTGCGCTAAGCAATACATAGATACCGGTAAGAGATTTCAGGGGGTACGCATGGGAATTCATAGTAATGGCCCCTGCCAGGATAATTGAAAATTCTCCCCTTGGAACGAGACTAAACCCAAGCCTTAACCCGGCCCTTTTGTTCAAATCGTATTTTTTCCCAATGAAATAACCACAGATAATTTTACTGAAAGAAGAGATAATAAATATGATTATCCCAATAGGAACAAGACTTCCTAAATGCATATAATCGATCGACATTCCGAATGCAACAAAGAAGATTGCTGTAGAAAATTGTTGAAAGGGTTTAATTGCTTCCGAAATCCTGTGTCTTTGTTTTGTTTCCGATAATAAAAGTCCGGCAAGAAATGCACCAATCGCCTCAGAAAGTCCTATCGTGGATGCAACGCCTGCAGAGAGAACGATAATCGAAAGGATCAATATGACAAATAATTCTGTGTGTTCAACATCAATGATCTTATCGATAAATTTCTTTGAGGTTCTGGATAGTATGATAAAAAACGTGAAAAATGCCGTAGTCTTCAGCAGAACGAAGAAGGCGCTTTTTGCATCCATAGAACCATAATTAACAATACCGGTAAAAAACGCAAGAAACACGGCAATAAACATATCCTCGAAAATAAGGACGTTAAGAATATATTCAGTTTCCGGATTTGCCGAACGTTTCAAATCGATGATAGATTTGGCCACAATTACTGAACTGGTCACGTAAATAATCCCTGCAAGTAAGATTGATTGTATTAAGTCATATCCTAAGAACCAGCCTAAAATCAGCCCAACCGGGAAGTTAAACAAGATGTCATACATCCCTGCATTGAATAATTTTCTTTTACTTTTAATCAAACTCCCGACGGAGAATTCAAGGCCGAACATAAACAACATAAAGATAATACCAAGTTTGGCGATAAATTCCGTGATGATCGTAACGGGGAAAATATTCTGAAGGATAATGCCGACTACGATAAAAATGGCAACGAGTGATTGATTAATTTTGGCGCCTAAAAAGCCCGCAAAAAATAAGACGAGGAGGGTAATGCCCAGTGATAATACGCTTTCATTGACGATCATTTTTCATCATTTCTTAAGGAACTAAAAAAATATTTACTTGCCTTATATTATCGTCAAGATACGTCTCGCCTGGCACTTTCTCTAATTCTGCCCGTATCGTATAAGTATCTTCTTTTAGCCCGTTGGTATCCCAGCCATAAACGATTTTTTTTGAAGACAAGCCATCCAGCGTCTCAGCCTCGCGCCCTATGATTTGATTTGATGTAGGACAATCCACAGTCAATATCGTCGTCACCTTTGTTGTCCTCTCGTTGCCAATAACAACTTCAATATTGATTTGTTTCCCGATAGTTTCAAGCAAAGGGACATCCATAGATACAATCATTACCCCATGCACTATTGGCTCATATTTTTTCTTCTCGTCAGCCAAGCTATCCGGTACCTCACAGAATAAAAAATATCCAAAGAAAAGAATCAAACATAAGTTCCACCCACTTGTCTTGTATCCCTTCATACCGGCCTTCCTTTCAGCGAATACTTCATAACATATAAATATTTTTCACTACTCTTTTATCAAGCAGTCCATAGTATATGCGTATGCTTAAGTATACAATCGGGTACTTATATGTCAATGACAATTATGCGATTGTTTGTTGCAGTTTCGTTTTTTTGAAAATAATCTCCAACGCACTCCTTGTGTGCTGGAAGAGGAGAAACATGCGCTGGCTTGGGACACCCTATGCTCCTCTTTTTAGATGGAAGGAAAAAGTCTCCTATGTTGGTGGGGCAAGCGTCCCCGTTTGTCATTGTGATATCAACCAGGGACGCTTGGCCTGCCTCGGGGGGATAAGAGGTTGGTTTGATAGGGCAAACACCGTTATCTCTTATAACGGCAGGCAACCTTAATATTACTGAGATTTTTCAAATAAACTAAACTGTTGCGAATTTATGAACTTCAAGTTAAACACCAATTCCACACTTGTAGATATACCAGAGATCTGCATAGATTTTTTGAGGTATAAAGTTAAAATTTTATAGGACCAAACAGTTACGGTTGACTGCATGAGCCCAAGAAAGGCAATGGCAGATATTTTGGGGTTAATAGTGTTTTTTACCAACCCCAACGTTATGGCGCATGAAAGCATCTTTTTTGTTTTCCGGAGATACTTTTGAATAAGCTGAGAAATCTTTCTCCGTATAACCGTATCGCTGAACTGCATTGCTCTGTCTAGAGCTTCCATTACCTGATGCCCGGAATTTGTTTAACAAACAAAAGAAGTAAACATTTAAAAGGAGGCATGATGTCATTGTTAAATTAAATTACTTACAACAAATTACGACTTAAACGTTCAGACAGTATGAGGAGGGAAATATTTTGCTTGGCGAGGGTGGCGCGAGAGCGAGAGGGCCACATCTTCAATATTAAGTATTGGCATTTTCCACGGCACCATTGTAATGATTTTTCGATTTTCTTTCACTCTAAAATTTAAACAAGAGAAAGACTCATGGCAAGACCCTTACGTGCGGAGTACCATGGCGCGTATTACCATCTTATTAATCCTGGGAATGCCGGTGAAAATATATTTATAGATGAAAGGGATAGAGAAAGGTGTGCCTTGAAGTATGAGATACCTGAGTGGTTGAAAATACCACCTCTGCGAGCTTAATCCTTGTGGATAAGTTTGTACCTATGCACATACATTGGAGTAATCCGTATGAGCAGAAAGACAGGGTATCATTGTGAAATGATATGACGGAGTGACGAGGTACAAACGACCTTTTGGGGCGTATGAGTATGGCGTATTAGTTCGTGCCAACTGCCCTTTTTCAGTGAAGTACTGACAATGTCCTTTGTTGGAGATGGATAAACGGATTAAGCAAAACCATCTCTGGCTAATGCGTTTGAACATATATCACGAAGGGAAAAGGGGTAATCCATATGACCGAGGCAGGACTTACATCTTGGGAGAAATTCCCTAACAGTGAGGTATAAGGGAAAACCGAAGTCCGAGCCGTATGAGATGGTGATAGACGACCGACTCTCACGGGTCTATCTTGATTGTATAGGAATTTTCATTTTATTTATGCGGTTTTTAGAGTGGCATGAACAAACCCTGCTTGTT
>JAUPKS010000034.1 GCA_030837315.1 Planctomycetota bacterium | reverse complement strand
TCAGAGAAAGGTCCAATTCATTTTGACGGTGAGCCTGAAATGCAAAAAGAGCAAATTATCTACCAATGCTTTCATCAAAGCCTAAAAGTAATTGTTGGCGAAAAGTTTCAAGGCCTTTAGTAATCAGAGCTGTGCGATGTAACTTAAAAAAACAATTCCAGGGACACCATACTTAATTTTAGTGGTTTCCAATGTCCTTTTGTTACCCATGCTGACCGGGTTTATACCTATGTAAGATGGAATCAAGAGTCTTATGACGACCGGAAAGTAGAGTCAACTCTTTACCTTTACAAATTTGCTCCACTTCTTTCAATGATTCTCAAAAGACTTTTATCCCTTTTTCGTGTTCACTTTAAAATGCCGCGGCGGTTGCGCTCTTTTTGCGGCTTTTCTCGAGGTCCTGCTCATAATATTTCATCACACCCTTCAGCGAACAGAGGCTGCCACACATGGTACATGTATCCTCATCCATAGGAGGACGGCTATTGCGAATCTCCTGTGCGCGTTCCCTGGTGATAGCGGTTTCATACTGGGTCTTCCAGTCCAAATCCCTGCGTGCAATGCCCATCTTCAGATCTAAATTCTTTGCCTTGTCTTTTAATTTAACCATGTCACCTACATGAGCAGCAATACGGGCCGCCATGACGCCTTCCCGCACGTCGTCCGGTCCAGGGAGCGCCAGGTGCTCAGGTGGGGTGACATAGCAAATGAAATCGGCTCCATAACAGGACGATAAGGCCGCACCAATGGCCGATGAGATGTGATCATAACCAGGGGCAACATCGGTAGTAATAGGCCCAAGCATATAAAATGGGGCATTATTACTGAGACGCTTTTGAATAATTACGTTGGCCTCGATCTCATCGATGGGTATGTGGCCAGGCCCTTCCACAATAATCTGCACGCCCTTGCTTTGGGCGTATTCTGCGATTTCTGAGTTGATAATGAGTTCCTGTATCTGAGCACGGTCGGTGCTATCGTGGATAGCACCAGCCCTCAGGCCGTTTCCAAGGCTGAGGATGACATCGTGCTTTTTCATGATGTCAATAAGGCGGTCGATCTGTTCATAGAGTGGATTCTCTTTCTTGTTGTGGTTCATCCAGGCCGTCAGGAAGGAACCCCCGCGGCTGACGAGTCCACCATAGCGATACCCTTGTTTCCTGAGCCGTTCAAGCGTTATGAGGTTGATCCCACAGTGGATGGCCATAAAGCCGATCCCCTCTTCCGCCTGTTGTTCAATAACATCAAAGAGAAAATCGGCTTCCATGTGTACTACGGAACCTTTTTTCTTGTTGGTTTCGATGGCGGCCTGATAAAGCGGTACGGTGCCTACCGTGAGAGAAATGGAGTCTAACACGCGTCTTCTGATCTTGGTTAGGTCTCCACCAGTTGAAAGTTCCATCAGGGTGTCGGCGCCATATTTTTCTGCGGTTTGTGCCTTTTTTACCTCCATATCAATATCGACGATATCAGGTGAGGTGCCGATGCTGGCATTTACCTTTGTCTTGAGCCCTTTACCAATGCCAACGACGCGGGCTTTTCTGTTCGGGTTTCCATAGATAACAATCTGTCCTTTTGCAATACCTTCACGGATAAATTCCGGAGAGACATCGTCGTAAACAGCCGCCTCTTTCATGGCTTCCGTTATGATACCTTCGCGTGCAAGTTCTAACTGCGTTTTCATGTATGTTTACTCCAAAGTAATAAGTATATTAAAACCCTTAATAAATAGTTTGTCACAGAGATTGCAGAGAACATAGAGTATAAAGAAAAGCCCTTGCGACTTATTCTATTCTTTTCTTGCGACCTCGGAGGCTAAAACTGGGAGGACTGGGCGAAGCGGAGCGCACCCAAAAAAACATGGGAGTGATGGGTTCGCTTCCAGACTGGGTCAAATGAACCCTCCCACTTTAAAAGTAGGAAGTAAACTTTACAAATTGCCCATTTTATTCTAAGTCTACTGCTTTTCAGCCATTGAAGTGGGGAAGAAAATCTCGGAATATAGCAAAATTGTTCATTTGACCCAGTCTGTTTGCTTAACCCATCCTACTTCATGTAATATTAAAGAAACACAACCACAACAAAATACATTACCCACATACCTGACGATAACCTCTTCTATTAACCTTTTCGTTTCATGATGCACGCTGAGACTCTGTGGTCAAAAACCTATTTCCGTATGAGAAATTGGCAAAACAAGGCTATATTATAATGTCTTTGTCTATTTTATCACTAAAAATATTTAGCAATACCTCTTTGTTAAATTTGTTTACATCCAGCCTTTTATCAAAAGGGATCATACCCAATATCGGAAGATTGGTAAGTCTTTTTATCTCATCGGCATTCGTCTTTTTAACCACATCGTCGCAGTTTTCTACGGATTCATTGACAATGATTCCCTTGACGTCGAGTCCATGTTCACGTGCATACGAAACCGTTAGTAAGGTGTGATTTATGGTGCCGAGGTTAGGCCGGCAGACAATGATGAGCGGGAGTTCCATTTCGTTAGCCAAATCAACGACAAAATAGTATTCGTCAATAGGAACGAGTAACCCGCCAATACCTTCGACAATAAGATACTCATGTCGTTCGCATAGGGAGTCATAGTCCATGCGTATTTTTTCCAGATCTATTCTTGTGTTACTCAAACGTGCTGCAATTGTTGGGGCGAGGGGTTGCTCAAGGCCGACAGGATTAATGAGTTCGTATGCGTCGTCCACTTCTGCTGAGCGTTTTAAAAAGACGGCGTCATCCGATATGAGGGCATTATTTACCCTTTTACAGCCTGTGGCGATTGGTTTCATAACACCAACGTCAAGACCTTTGTTTTTATAAAGGGCTGCCAATCCACCCGCGACAATGGTTTTTCCCACGCCCGTGTCCGTCCCGGTTATAAAATATCCTCTTCCCATAACGATTCCTCCCTTTTCCTTCCATTAAAAACAACAAAGCAATCGTCCCGCAGGATGACCTGGCGTTCGATTTTTGTCTGATTGCCCGCCACATTGCCTCCTCTACCTGTATGCGTCTGCTGTATGGCCGGCCTGGTCTCTAGTTTGTTGGTATCAAGTGCTGCCAATAATTTTTCTAATTGTAATTTGAAAGGAAGATTTTGAAGGATTTCATATTCCTCTATTCTTGAAGTATTGGAATTTCAAACTTTCTGTTGCTGCCTTACACACCCCCAACCCCATCAGTCATTCTTCATGGTAACGATTTTTACTGATTCATACATGATATTCAATAATCTATTCAGTTCATGTTCCTTGATACTCAATGGCGGCATACTGACAATGATATGCCCAAGTGGTCGTATAAGCAAGCCATGTTTTCTTGCTTCAAGGCAGACCTGATTTCCTACCCGTTCTTCCCAGGGGTATGGCTCCTTCGTAGATTTATCCTTTACCAGTTCAATGGCGGCTATAAGCCCGCATTGTCTGACATTTCCGACGTGTTCTAATGATTCAAATTGTTTCAGCCTGGTTTGCAAATAGGTAATCTTTGGTGCTAAATTTTCCAGGATACGTTCCTTTTCAAAAAGTTCCATGCTGGCCAGTGCTGCCGCGCATCCTAAAGGGTTTCCTGTGTAGGTGTGTCCATGAAAAAAAGTTTTCAACTCGGCATATTTACCTAAAAAGGCGTTATAGATCTCCTCTGTGGCAAGCGTAGCGGCCAGTGGCATATAGCCCCCATTGATACCTTTGGACAATGCCATAATATCGGGGACAACGTCTTCATGAAGACAGGCAAACATCTTTCCTGTTCGCCCAAAGCCGGTAAGCACCTCATCTAAAATAAAGAGCACGTTATATTTCTTGCACAAGGCACGCGCACCGGAGAGATAACCCTTTGGATGGATGATCATCCCACCGGCCCCTTGTACGAGGGGTTCCATAATCATAGCTGCAATTTGGGCAGCATTGTTTTTTAAGAGGCCTTCCAGTTCATCCAGGCATTGTAACGAGCAATCCCTGTCCTGTTTTCCAAGGGGACAGCGGTAGCAATAGGGCGCCGGTGCAAAGTGGGTCTTAAAATAGAGCGGTTGAAAGACCTTGTGGTAGATGTCGATACCGCCAACACCCATGGTTGCAATAGTATCTCCGTGATATCCGTACTGTAAGGCCACAAATTGCGTCTTCTCACTATACCCCTTGTGTTGCCAGTACTGAAACGCCATTTTTAAAGCAACTTCGTTGGCAGTAGACCCGTTATCTGAATAAAAGACCTTCTTGAGCCCATGAGGAGCTACTTCGGCAAGCTTTTTTGCCAATTCAATGGCCGGGATGTTTGACGGACCCAGGAGTGTGGTGTGTGCGATCTTGTCGAGTTGTCTTTTTATCGCATCGTCAATCTCCTTTTTGCGGTGACCGTGGATATTGCACCACATGGATGAGACCCCATCGATATATTCTTTTCCATCGATGTCTCTAAGAAAGATACCGCTTCCTTCTTCAATAATCAGAGGTGTTTCTTTGCCGTAATCCTGCATCTGGGTAAAGGGGTGCCAGAGGTACTGCTTGTCCCATGTTTGTAATTGATCTATATAAGTTTTATGAATCATTTTTTTTGTGAAATGTAAGGTTAAAGCGCATAGGGACAAATGATTGAACACGCCACGTGCTGCAATGGTAGTTGTTCCAAACGATATGTGCCATATTACCCAAAGAGGAAATGCACGTCAAAATATTTTTCAAGATGACGAAGATCGATTACGGTGTCTTTCCTGGATTGATGGGAGAATAGTAAGCGTCTTGCCGGGAGTCAGGCCGAAGAAACAACAGTAGAAATAAATAGTGCCATGCCTCGTTATTCCTCTAACTCGAGTGCAGAGGAATATTCAAATTGTTTAAGCAGGTTTTCAGTCGGTGGATACCAGGAAATGCCTGGTCTCTGCATGAATAACGTAAACGGGTGGGAATGTGGAGCGCGGGGTGGTTTATCCCTGTGAAAATTGTGTTGGTTCAAAACAATAGTATCGAACCTTTATCCTTTGCCATAGTATAATAGGCTTTATCTGCAGTTACCATGGTTCCTTTATTCCGTATGGCTACTGCGTGGTATATTGTATCGTAAAAGGTAACTCCCCGATATTCTTTCATCAATGCAAATGCAATGCTGGTAACATCTTTTGTAATTTTCATTTCCTTAAATTCGTATTCAAGCAGAATTCCCAGTATCTTTTCAGCATCTTTTGACCTTTTTATACCCAAAACATTTCCAACTTCGTAAAGCCAAAGAGAAGGAACGACAAACTCGTGCTCTTGTTCTACCCATCCCCTGAGAAGCGCCGTTGCATTATCACGATTGCTTTCTTCGTCTTCCAGCACCCATTTCAGGATTATAGAGGCATCTGGCACAAATATTTTCACGG